>JBIIYI010000197.1:0-5903 GCA_044346895.1 Phycisphaerales bacterium | reverse complement strand
CGAAGGCGCATGCGATGAAGTTCGCCCGCGCCGATTCGACGAGCGCGCCCGCGCCGCTTCCGGCGCGGCCGTTCCGAAGCACGATCCGCTCGCAGGTCACGATCGCGCCCGCGCCGACATGGAGCGGCCTCGATGCCTGCGCGCCGTCGAGAACGACCGTTCCGGCGGCGCCGATCGCACGCACCGTGAGCGACTTTCCGAGGATCGAGGCCGGCCCATAGGTCCCCGGCGCGATCTCGACCGACGAACCGCTCGGAGCAGCGTCGATGGCCGCCTGCGGCGTCGCGTAACCGGAGCCGCCGACCACGAACTCGCACTCGTCGGGGCGGCCCGACGCATTGATGTCCGTGGAGGTACCGGCGGCGAGATCGCAGGAGTCCGGGACGCCGTTCGCGTTGCAGTCTGCGGAAGTCCCCGCGGCGATATCGCAGGAGTCGATCACCCCATTGCCGTTGCAGTCGCGATCTCCGCCGGTCGCGAGTTCCCACGCGTCGGGCCGACCGTCGGCGTCGCAGTCGGGCTGGCAGACATCGGGCACTCCGTTGCCGTCGATGTCGGCCGCTCCCTGCGCGATCTCGTAGGAATCGGGCAGGCCGTCGGAGTCGCAGTCGGACTGGCATCGGTCGGGAACCCCGTTCGCATCGACGTCCGCCTCCGCGCCGGTTGCGATCTCGAAGTCGTCGGGGATGGCGTCGCCGTCGCAATCGGGCTCGCAGCTGTCGAGGGTGAAGTCGCCGTCGACATCCGCGGCGCCGGCGTCGATCTCCGCGAGGTCGCATGTTCCATTCGCGTTGCAGTCGCCTGCGATCCGGTTGCCGCCGAGATCCGTCCAGCTTCCGATGAACGCAGGCTGCGCATGCCTGCAGAAATCGCTCTCCGAGATCTCGACCTCCGCCGGCGCGGCTCCGACGGCGACGGCCGAACCTCCGGCACCCGCCGTGTTGCCCTCGAACGCGCAGGACTCCAGCACGCACGCACCGAGCGCGCGCACGCCGCCACCCTGACCGGTCGCCGCGTTGCCCTCGACGCGCGTCCCCGCGAGCACCGCGATGCCATCTTCGCGCACGAGCACGCCCGCGCCCTCGACTGCTGCATTCCCATCGATGCTCGACTGCTCGATCATGGCCACCGCGTCGGCGAGCACCTCGATGCCGCCGCCCGCGTTCGCCGTGACGCGAACTCCCGCGATGCGCGCGGCGCCACCGACAACGATCACCCCACGTCCGCTCGCACCGCGCGCGACGACACCCTCCACCGCGACGACGCCTCCGTTCAGGGCGGGCTCGATCCGGATCGCCTCCATCGCGCCGTCTGCATCGACGACGACCTCGCCCGGCGCGCCCAGCGCGCGGAGCGTCAACGATCGGCCTCGCGTCGTGAAGCCGCGATACACACCTGCCTCGATCTCGATGGTCCATCCGTCGAACGCTGCGGCGAGCGCATCGCCGATGGTCGGGTACGCGGCGGTCGGACCGACGCGCACGGTCGCCTCGCACGCGTCCGGAATCCCGTCCGCATCGGCATCGGCCGCGCTTCCCGACGCAATCTCGCACGCATCGGCGAGCCCATTCCGGTTGCAGTCCGCGAAGCCCGCTCCGCCCTCGCACCGATCGAGCACGCCGTTGGCGTTGCAGTCCGCCTCGGGACGGATGCCCGTGTAGGCGTACGAGCAGCCGACGAAGGAAGCGCCAGCACATGCCGCGCTCGACACGGTCGGCGACGCCGTGAAGCGCACGACGATCGATCCATCCGCCGCGGCCGCGTTCCAGGTCGCCTTCGGGACGACGATCGACGCGGCGTTCGGCGGAACCGCGCAATCACCCTCGGCACCGTTGAAGACGACCGTCGAGGGTCCTCCGTCGAGCGAGACGAGGAGGAAGCGCGACGTGCCCGAGAGATTCGCGCTTGCCCGCAGCGCCAGGGTCACATCCGAGGTTGCAAGCGCCGTCACGGGAATCGAGAACTGCACCGGGGTCGAGCCTCCGATCGGACCGATGTCCGGGCTCGCATGCGCGACCGAGGCGAATCCCTCGCAGACGTCGAGGACGCCGTTTCCATCGCAGTCGCCGGCGCCGGCCGCGATCTCGATGCTGTCGAGCACGCCGTTCGCGTCGCAGTCCGCGATCGCGATCTCCATCGCCGTGACGCTTCCGCGATCGGCGACGCCGAGTTCGTCGTCGCGGGGCGAGGAGCAAAGCACGAAGAGGCGGTCGCCCTCGCCCCCGAGTGCGACGCTCGAGCCGAACTGATCGTCCTGCTCGACCGATGCATCCGAGTTCATCGCGAGCGGCTCCCAGCGTGCGGACGCGCCTCCGGCCGGCGGACCCAGGCGGAAGACGTGCAGGCGGCCGACGGTTGCGGAGCCGGTCGGTGCGTTGACCGCAGGTTCTCCGATCGCAAGCGAGGAGTCCGACAGGGCGACCGAAAATCCGAACCTACCTTCGTTCTGCGCGACCACCGGCTGCAGGATCTCCTCGACCGCCCAGAATCCGTTCACCCCGCGTCGGATGATCGAGGCCCGTCCGCAATTCGACAGCGGAAGGTCGTAGCCCGACTCGCCGACGACGATCTCGTCGCCCGACAGGTCGACCGCCGAACCGAATCGACCGGAGGACGCAGGCGCCGCCGCTCGGACCTCGCCTTCCGGCTGCCAGGCGCCTTCGGAAGTCCGACGGTAGACGAAGACGCTTCCCGTATCGGCCGCGGCGCCGTTGTCGCGATCCGGAGCGCCGACCACGAGAAGCCCATCGTCGATCGCGACGGCCGAGCCGAATCGGTCGTACTGCCGGAGCCCCGATGGCTGCAGCGAAGCTTCGAGCGTCCACACGGGTGTCGATCCAGGCTCGGTCGACATGCGCCGGAAGACCCAGACCGCACCGACATCGAGCGCGCTGACGGTGTCCGCAAGCCGCGCGCCGACCGCGAGAAGATCGCCGTCGAGCGCGACGGCGGTTCCGAACTCCATCGAGGACGACTGGATCGGAGGCACGATCACCTGCTCGAGCACCCACGTCCCCGCACTCGTTCGGCTGTAGAGATGGACGCTGCCGACCGTCGAGCCACCCACGGCGTCGGAGAGGCTTCCGATCGCAGCGAGGCCACCGGAGATCGCAACCGCCGAGCCAAACCGGCCGTTCGTGGCGGGCGTCGCATCCGCGACCATTCCCTCGGGCAGCCAGGAACCATCCGCGAGGCGACGATGGAAGTACGCCGCACCGGCACCCTCGAGCCCGCCGACCATGCGCTGCGACGCGCCGGTGACCAGCAGCTCGCCATCCAGCGCGATGCGTGCGCCGAAGAGATCGCCCGCCGCGCCGTTGCTCGCAAGGATCTTCGCGCCAACCGCGAACTGGCCGTCGACGCAGTCGCGGACCCCATCGCCGTCCGAATCGCCGCCCTCCGTCGTACCGCAGCCGCACTGGCCGGGTGCGGTCTTGAGCGGATCCCGCGGGCAGCCGTCCGACGCGTCCTGCGTTCCATCGCCGTCGTCGTCGGAATCGACGCAGTCGAGCGCACCGTCGCCATCGGTGTCGATGTCCGGGACCCCGCATCCGCACGCGCCGGGTGCCGTCTTCGCCGCATCGAGCGGACAACCGTCGACCGCGTCGGCGGCGCCGTCTCCATCGTCGTCGCCGTCAAGGCAGTCCGGCGTTCCGTCGAGATCGGTGTCGACCTCGGCGACTCCGCATCCGCATGCGCCTGCCAGCGCCTTCAGGGGATCGAGAGGACAACCATCGGCTTCGTCGACGACTCCATCGTTGTCGTCGTCGAGATCCGCGCAGTCGGCATTGCCGTCCAAGTCGGAGTCGCTCGTGCAGCGGAGATCGAACACCGTGATCGACCCGGCATCGGTCCTGCCGGGCAGGTCGTCGTTCGGCGCGGACGCGACCACGAGCCCCCCCACCACGGCGATGTCCCAGCCGAAGTACTCGTTCGCCGCACCGTCCACCGGCAGTGCGAGGTGGGTCTGCACGAAGCGGCCGGCCGCGTCAGGCTGCATGCGGTAGACGGCGCCGCCCCCCCGCAGCGGCGCGCCGATCAGAAGCGCGTTGCCGTCCTCCGCGAAGTTCCAGCCGAAGGCCTCGTAGGTGCCGAGATTCGGCCGCACCCTCCGCTGCGAGGTCCACGCCCCGTTCGACTTCGCGAACTCCTCGACCCGCCCCCAGGTATTGACCTGATACATGCCGACCAGCACCCGCTGGCCGTCGACCAGTACGTTGCCACCGACGCGATACACGAAGCCCTCGGATGCGAGCGGAATCAGCGGCACGAGCGAATCCCACGCCGACCCGTCGTACTCGGTCACCCATGCGCTGCCGCGGTTTGACACGCCTGGAAAGTCGTCGCCGCCTGCGAGGGTCGCGACGATGTCTCCATCGATCGCGACGGAGAACCCGAGTTGGTCGCCGATGGCCGCAAGCGGGTGCACGAGCGTCGCCTGGTGCGTGAAGGTCGCGCCCGGACCGACCGCGAAGATCTCGATCGAGCCAGTCGACGCCATCGCAGGCACGCCGACGACGATGCGGGCACCGTCGCATGCGATGGCGCTCCCGAACTGCGCGCCCGCGACCGGCGCGGACGACTGAAGCGTGCCCACCTGCTGCCAAGTTCCGGCGGAACTCCGCTCGAACGCGTAGACGATGCCGGCGTTGGAAGCTGCCGCTGGCGCACCGACATAGAGCCGGCTGCCGACGAGCTCCACCGCGTTGCCGAACAAGTCGCTTGCGGTGCCCTGCGAGGGAACGAGTGAAGCTTCGAGAGCGAACTGTCCGTCCGGTCCGAGGCGGTAGATGAAGACCTGACCTTGCGTCGGCTGAGCGCCACCGATGCCCGGTGCGCCGACCACGAGGATGTCGCCCTCCGCATCGATCGACTGGCCGAACCGACCGTAGGTGCCCGGCAGCGGCGGGAACATCCGCTGCGAGAGTCCGGCGATGCCGTCGACGCAGTCGCGCACGCCGTCGCCATCCGAGTCGCCGCCCTCGACCACGCCGCAGCCGCACTGTCCGGGCGTCGTCTTCGTCGAATCGCCCGGACAGCCGTCGGACGCGTCGGGAGTGCCGTCGTTGTCGTCGTCGGCATCGGCGCAGTCGAGTTGACCATCGCCATCGGTGTCTGCGTTCAGCGGATCGAGCGGACAGGCGTCGTCGTCGTCCAGGATCCCGTCGCCGTCGTCATCCGGGTCGACGCAGTCCGGCACGACGTCACCATCGGTATCGGTCTCGGCAACGCCGCAACCGCACAGCCCCGGAGCCGTCTTCGACGCATCGAACGGACATGCATCCACATCGTCGGGCATGCCGTCGCCGTCGTCGTCGGCGTCATCGCAGTCGAGCGCGAGATCGCCGTCGAAATCGGCATCCGGCGCACCATCGTCATCGCAATCGAGATCGAAGAGATAGATGGCGCCCCGATCCGCCGCTCCGCCGACGTCGGCGAAGCGCGCACCCACGATCACGGTATCGCCGTCGATTCCCAGGCCGCTTCCGAAGAAATCGGATGACGCCAGCACGGGCCGGCGCAGCTTGACCAGTTGCGTCCACTGCGCTCCGACGCGTTGGAAGAGATACGCCGAACCGGCATCGGCCGCGGAACCGACCGAGTCGTCGGTCGCGCCGACGAGCATGAGATCTCCGACGAGCCGGCTCGGTGAGCCGAAGTAGTCGTCGGCCGTGCTGTCCGATCCGACGATCTTCTGCCGTGGAACCCAGCCTGCGGCCGGATCGCGCCCGTAGATCCAGCCGTAGCCCTGCTGGCCGTTCGCACCGACATCGCCCCACGCGCTCCCGAGAAACGCGGTCGTTCCATCGATCGAGACGCTGTTTCCGTAATCGCCGAGCCGGATGCCGGGCATCTCGAAACGGCCGTCCTGCACCCAGGCGCCGGATGCCTCGCGACGGAAC
>JBIIYI010000196.1:0-5923 GCA_044346895.1 Phycisphaerales bacterium | reverse complement strand
GAGCGGCTCGCGCGGCGTTCGATCCGCCTCGGCATCGATGCCGGCGAGTCGATGGCGGTCCGCCACGCGTCGCATCTTCTCGCACGCCGCTACCTGCGGAAGGCGCCGAACGCGACCACGCTCGGTGTCGGCATCGACCCTGCCGTTCCCCCCAACCCCGCGAGCACCGCCGTCGCGAAGTCGTTCGACATCCTCGCGCTGCGAACGCCGTGGAAACTGGTCGAGCGCACGGCGGGGCGGCTCGACTTCGCGCCGATCGACGCATGGGTGAAGTGGGCGGCGAGCGAGCGGAAGGTGCTGGTGCTCGGTCCGCTCGTCGACTTCGGCACGTCCGACGGCGTCCCGACCGAACTGCCGCCGCACGTGCTCGCCGCGCGCGGCGATGCGCGGCGATTCCGCGAACTCATCTGGAATCAGGTCCGCGCGCTGGTCGCCCGCTACCAGAACGTGACGCCCATCTTCGTCGCGGCCAGCGGCCCCAACTGCGCCGGATGGCACGAGGAGGGCATCGATCGCATGATCGAGCTCACCCGCACGGCCGTGGTCGGCGTGCGCGAGCTGAAGCGCGATGCGCGCGTCATCGTCGAGATCCAGTCGCCGGGCGCGGAGTCGTGGCGCGGAGCACGCGGTGGCTCGTGGCCGACGGCATTCCTGCAGAAGCTCGTCACCGAGAACCTCGGGCTCACCGCAGCGGGCGTACGGATGACGCAGGGTGGTTCGGCCGATCCCGCGCGCGATCTGATGACGCTCGGTGGGATGCTCGACGGATACATCGGGCGTGAACTGTCGATCTTCCTCACGGGGTTCGGCGTGCCGAGCGCCTCGACGCCGCCGCAGGACCACGCGCGCGGCGCCTGGCGCTCGAACGGCGGGTGGACACCCGAACGTCAGGCCGAATGGGCCGAATCGGTGTTCCGCATCGGACTCGCGCGCACGTTCGTGGAGGGCGTCTGGTGGTCGCGCCTGCAGGACGCGCCGGGAGGCGCGTGCGACGGGCTCATCGACGCGCAGGGCAGGGCGAAGCCCGTACTCGAACGGCTGCTCGCGCTCCGCAGGGGGCTGACGGGCGGCGTGGCGAAGGTCGGAGGTTTGCAGGGATGACGGGGATCCGGAGGGGGCCCGGGCGCATTCCACCGGATGCACGCCGCGAACCGCGCGCCGAGGCGGCGTCGGTCGCTCGCCGCCCGGGAAGTTCCCCCGCGGCGTCGACCGTGCGTGCCATCGTTCCGGCGTCCGCGGGCACCGCGGCTGCGTCCGCCTGCGGTCTCGCGATCGCTGCCTGCGCGCTCGCGGGTGCGTTCGCCTCGCGCGATCAACCGTCGCTTCCGACGCTCAGGCGCATCGAGGTGCCCGTGCATCGGATCGACATCGATCGCGCGGGCGTCGCCGAGCTCGCGCTCCTTCCCGAGATCGGACCCGGGCTCGCCGCGCGCATCGTGGCGGAGCGCGACGCGCATGGCGCGTTCGGTTCGATCGACGCGCTCGACCGGGTCGACGGCATCGGACCGGCGCGCATCGAGGCGCTTCGCCCGGCCGCCATCGCTTCGGGGCGGCTTGACGCGGAGGGCTCGGGCGCAGGGGTCTCGCGATGAGCGGGCGCGGCGCCGCGCGGCCCGATCACGCCGTGGCGATCGCTGGCGAGACCGAGGCGATGCTCTCGGCGGTCGGGGCGATGCTCTCGGCAAGCCTGGCGAACGCCTGCGAGCGCCGCGGCACCACGGCGTTCGAAGGTACCGCCGGCAGCATGTCCTCGTGCATCTCGGCGCTCGTCGCGCGCAGCGGCCGGACGCCGTGCGTGCTGCACGTCGTCGCGCATCTCGACGAGGCCGACGACGCGCTCGAGGAACTGCGCGCCTTCGGGGTCGATGCGGCGCTGTTTCCCGCGCTCGAGGTTCTTCCCGGCGAGACGGCTCCCAGCGCGGAACTCACCGTCGCGCGCCTCGCCGTCGTGCGGCGCCTCGCCGAGGGCGACCCGCCGGCCGCGATCGTCGCGCCGATCGCGGCGCTGATGCAGGCGGTGCCCGAGGCATCGCGGCTCGACAACCTCGTGCGCCGGCTCGCGGTCGGCGCGCGCGTCGAGCCGACGAAACTGGTCGCGTGGCTTGTCGAGGGCGGGTACCGCCGCGTCGATGCGATCGAATCGCCCGGCGAGGTCGCCGTGCGCGGCGGGATCGTCGACATCTTCCCGCCGGGAGGCGAGGCGCCGGTGCGCCTCGATCTCTTCGGCGACGAGATCGAGCGCATCTTCGAGATCGACATCGCCACGCAGGCGTCCGACCGGAAGGTCGACGAGATCGAGCTGGTGGCCGTCGCGCTCGACGCGGTGCTTGGCGACGCGCGCACGGGCGCCGGCGCGCAGCCGATGGCGGAGATCCTGCCGAGGGAGACGGTCACCGTCCTCGCCGAGATGAGCGAGATCGTCGAGCAGGCGCGCGCCTACTGGGATCGCGTGCGCGACGGGCGCGGCGTCTACGGCCCGCCGGCCACGCTTTCGGCGCTCGCGAAGCGGTCGAGCGCGGTGCTCGAGCTGCATGCGTTCGGATCCGCCGGCGGACAGGCCGTCAGGCTCGGCGGACGCGCGCTGCCCGTCTTCGACGAGGACGCGCCCTCCGCGGCGGCGCAGTTTGTCGCGCTTGCGGAAGGCCGCCGCGCGTTCATCCCATGCGGCTCCGACGGCGAGCGCGCGCGCATGACCGAACTGCTCGCGCGCCATGGCGCCGTCGAGTCCTGCGCAAGACCCGTGCTGCCGCTCGCGCGCGGATTCCTGCTCGAGAGCGTCGACGCCGGCATGCGTGCGGGCGACGGCATCGCGCCGCGCGCGGAGACGATCGTCGTCGCGCCCGCCGCCGAGATCCTGCATCGGAACCCCGTGCGTCGTCGCGGCCGCTCGCTCGCCGGCGGCCGCGCGAAGGACGCGTTCCTCACCTTCGAGCCGGGCGACTACGTGGTCCACCGCGACCACGGCATCGCGCGCTTCGTCGGCCTCCAGACGCTCGCGCAGGAAAGCGCGCTCCAGGGCACGATCGAGCAGGAGTTCCTCACGCTCGAGTTCGACCAGGGCGCGAAGATCCACGTGCCCGCGTCGCGCATCGAGCTCGTCCAGCGGTACGTCGGCGCGGGAAGCGTGCGCCCGCGGCTCTCGACGCTCGGCGGTCGGCGGTGGAAGCGGGCGAAGGAGGAGGCGGAGGAGTCGGCGCGCGACTTCGCGGCCGAGATGCTGCGCGTCCAGGCGGCGCGCGCGGCGACGCCGGGCATCGCGTTTCCCGCCGACGGCGACTGGCAGAGCGAGTTCGAGTCGCAGTTTCCGTACGAAGAGACCGAGGACCAGCTCTCCGCGATCGCCGCCACCAAGCGCGACATGGAGCGCGCGCGGCCGATGGACCGGCTCGTCTGCGGCGACGTCGGCTTCGGCAAGACCGAGGTCGCGATCCGCGCGGCATTCAAGGCGGTGGCGGGGGGGAAGCAGGTCGCGGTGCTCGTGCCGACGACCGTCCTCTGCGAGCAGCATGAGCGCAGCTTCCGCGACCGTTTCCGCGGGTATCCCTTCCGCATCGAGAGCGTGAGCCGCTTCAAGACCGATGCGGAGGCGGCCGGCACGCTCGCCGCGCTTGCCGAGGGCAAGGTCGACGTCATCATCGGCACGCATCGGCTGCTGTCGCGCGACGTCGTCTTCCGCGATCTCGGGCTCGTCGTCGTCGACGAGGAGCAGCGCTTCGGCGTCGAGCACAAGCAGCGGCTGCTCGAGTTCCGCGTGACGGCCGACGTCCTCACGCTGTCGGCGACCCCGATCCCGCGCACGCTGCACATGTCGCTCCTCGGCCTCCGCGACATCAGTTCGCTCACGACCGCGCCCGCCGACCGCCGCGCGATCGTGACCGAGGTGATCCCCCACAATCCGCGCCGCATCCAGCAGGCGATCCAGCGCGAGCTCGCGCGCGAGGGGCAGGTCTTCTTCGTCCACAACCGGATCGGCGACCTCCATTCGGTGGCCGACGATCTGCAGCAGCTCGCGCCGGGCGCGCGCATCGTGGTCGGGCACGGCCAGATGGCGCCGAAGGAACTCGAGGAGGCGATGCTCCGCTTCATGCGCCGCGACGCCGACATCCTCGTCTCGACGACGATCATCGAGTCGGGCATCGACATCCCGACCGCGAACACGATGATCATCAACAACGCGCACATGTTCGGCCTGGCCGAACTCCACCAGCTGCGGGGCCGCGTCGGCCGCTGGAAGCACCGCGCGTACTGCTACCTCGTCCTGCCGAAGGACCGTCCCGTCCGCGCCGAGGCGCTCAAGCGCCTGCACGCGGTCGAGGAGTTCTCGATGCTCGGCGCGGGCTTCCGCATCGCGATGCGCGATCTCGAGCTGCGCGGCGCGGGAAACCTCCTCGGCGAGGAGCAGTCGGGGCACATCGCCGCCGTCGGCTACGAGATGTACTGCCAGCTCCTCGAGCAGGCGGTCGGCGTCCTCCGCAACGAGGTCAAGGTGTCGCCGCTCGACACGATCGTCGACATCGGCCTCTCGGGCAGCATCGCGAAGGGCTGGATCCCGAGCGACGCGCGCCGGATGGAGGCCTACCGCCGCATCGGGCAGGCCGACACGCTCGAGGCGCTCGCGCGGGTCGAGGCCGATCTTGCGAGCGCGTACGGCGAACCGCCGCCGGCCGCGAAGCTCCTCCTCGAGGTGGCCGAGATCCGGCTGCGCGCGGCGACGCTCGGCATCCGTTCGCTCGCACGCAAGGAGCAGGACGTCATCTTCCGCACGAGCAGGCCGCGCGAACTCGAGCGGCTGTTCGCCGGCGTGCAGGGCGTCGTGCGCGTCGTCGGCTCGGTCGACGTGGAGGGCCTGACCGACGTCTACTTCCGCCCGCCCAAGGCGTTCCTCGAACCGAAGTCGCTCGCGGCGGTGCTGCGCAAGCGGCTTGCGATCGCGTAGTTCGTGACCTTCGGCTTCACGCGTGCAGCCGATGGCTCCGCTCCGGCTGCGGCGGCCGTCGGGAGGAATCCGAAGTGCGGCGGCTTCGTCGGAGCGGGGAGTGGGGTTGCTTCGACTCCGAGCAGGGGTTGCATCGATCGCCGCGCGCGCACGTACGGGGAACGGGGTGAAAAGCCCACGACTTCGGATCCACCTGACTTGAAGTTCGCGTTAGGATCCGCCCCGCGAATCAGGACCGCCGCGATTTCTGATCGCGCGTTCGGGAAGCGGCCGATCGGTTCGAAACCGAAGGCTCCAACCGAGAACCGAAACCGAGAGCTGGTACCAAGGATGGAATCCATGCAAACGATGCACACGCCGCGCCGCGAAGTCCTGCCGCAGACCCGTCGCTCGCTCACCCACAAGTTCTCGATCAACGGCCACGAGGGCTACCTCACGATCGGCCTCTTCGAGGACGACCGCCCGGGCGAGATCTTCATCAAGATGTCGAAGGAAGGCTCCACGCTGTCCGGCCTGATCCAGGGCTTCTGCCGCGCCTTCAGCCTCTGCCTCCAGCACGGCCTTCCGGTCGGCGAGGCGTGCGAGCGCTTCCGCGGCATGCGCTTCGAGCCGATGGGCGGCACGTCGAACCCCGAGATTCCCGAGTGCTCGAGCATCCTCGACTACGTCGCGCGCTACCTCCAGCGCGAGTTCTGCGGACAGCAGTGACGGTCGGCCGCCGTCCGGCGCGCCTTTCAGCTCATTCCGCGCGGCGGGCAGATCCTTCCGCGCGGCGGGCAGATCCTTCCGCGCGGTGGGCAGATCATTCCGCGCGGCAGCGTTCGGCTTCAGGCGACGGCACCCGCTCGGGAGAGCCGGTGTGACGGAGCCAGCGCAACCAATCCAACAACGACAGCGCCCCGGCCTGAGCCGGGGCGCTGTTCATTTCTGTTCGTCTGCGACGCGGGGCGAGCCTGAGCTCGACCGATCGCCGCGGCTCAGGCCTTC
>JBIIYI010000195.1:0-5924 GCA_044346895.1 Phycisphaerales bacterium | reverse complement strand
GAGCTCCATCGGCAGCACCTGCCGACCGACGACCATCGCGCTTCCGAGCCCGGTGCCGAGGCCGAGGAACAGCATCTTCTCGTGCGCGAGGCCCGCCGCGACGTGACTTCCGATCGCCTGCATGGCCGCGTCGTTGAGGATCTTCACCGGAACGCCGAACGCGCGGCGGTAGTCGAAGTCCTTCCAGCCCGGCCCGAGGTTCACGGGATCCATCAGCGGACGCCCGGCGCGGATCGGCGTGGGAAGCCCGATCGTGATCGCGTCGACCTTCTCGCCCGCGAGGAGCGCGGGAAGATCCTGCGCCAGCTGCTCCGGGGTGTATCCCGGCCCCGACGGCGTGGCGCGCTTGTCGCTCCAGTGGGCGCAGCGCGCCTTGGCGTTCGTGCCGCCGATGTCGAGGGTGCAGAGGACGCGGGAAGGACGTGGGCCTGCGGACATGCGGGAGATGTCGGCAAGAAACGCCGCGCGGGTTCAGCCGCGCGGCGCAAGTGGATCGATTTCAGACCGTCGGACGCAGCCGAGGATCCTGTGCCGAGGATCCCGCAGCGAGGGTCCCGGCGCCGCGGCGACGGGCTTCGGCGCGGGCTCAGTTCGCCTTCTTCCTCACCGGCAGCTGCACCTCCGACCACTTCACGCGGTTCGCGATGTACGGCCCGTTGTAGTGGAACGCGCGCACGTCGCCCGCGACCTCGTACTCGGGGTGCTCCGAAAGCCACGCCCGCAGGAGCCCGAGGCCCTTCTCGACGACGCCCGTTCCGTACGGACCGTTCATCCCGATCGAGAGCACCTCGACCTCCGGGCGATCGGTCACGAGCACGGAGCCGTCCTTCCCGGTCGACGCGAGTTCGGCCGTGCGGTAGAGGAAGCTCATCGTCCACGACATCGACTCGCCCTGCGCACGCTTGCCCGTCTCGAGGTCGAACATGTCGCGGTAGTCCATCTCGACGGGGCTCGTCATCGCGATGTCCTTCTTCTTGATGTGGTTGAAGAGCGGGAAGAAGCCCATGTTCATGCCGCTCGCAGGCGAGCCCGACGAGACGAACTCCGCGCGGCGCACGGTGGGATAGCGCTTGAGGTCGATCGCGCCCGGCGGCGTCGGCTCGGGGTAGCCCGCGGGAAGCGGCGACTCGATGCGCGACGGCCCGAAGCGGTAGACGCCGTCGATGATCTCGATGGCGGCCTCCTTGTCGCCGCCGACGCGCGTGACGAGGCCTGGCGTGCGCACCGCGCCCGGCTCGTCGGCGCCCGGTTCCGACGCGCGGCCCGAGTGCCCGCTGTAGGCCGGGGCATCCGCGGCGGCGACGACCGCATCGCTCGCGTCTCGATCCGAAGCGTCGCCCGACGGCGCCGACTTCGCGGCGTCCTTCGCCGCCTCGTTCCCGACCGTCCTCTCGTCGGCCACCGCGTCGGCCACCGCACCCGGCGCGACGCCCGCCGACGCGGAGTTTCCCTTCACCGGCTCGGGGATCTTGTTCGGATCGCTCTCGTACGACGCGCAGGCGGCGATCGGGAGCGTGACGACGGCGAGGAGGCCTTGGATGAATCGGGTCATGCGGCGGGCTTCGCGCGATGACCCGGGCGGATTCGTCGCGCGCGTCCGACCCGGCGAAGCCGCGGCGAACTCCCGCGGCCGACGGCCTCGCGAACCCCCGTCGACGGCGACCCCGGTAGACTCGGCCCCCGTGACGACCTCCCCCTTCGCGTACGCGCCCGCGCCCGAAAGCGTGCGGCCGGTCCTGAAGCCCTCCTACGGGCTCTTCATCGGCGGCAAGTTCGTCGAGGCGAAGTCCGGAAAGCGCTTCGCCTCGATCAACCCCGCGACCGAGCAGCCGATCGCCGAGGTCGCCGACGCCGGCGCCGAGGACGTGGCGCGCGCGGTGGCCGCGGCGCGCAAGGCGTTTCCGAAGTGGTCGAGGACGAAGCCCGCCGAGCGCGCGAAGCTCCTCTTCCGCATCGCGCGCCGCATCCAGGAGCGCTCGCGCGAGCTCGCGGTGCTCGAGTCGATGGATGGCGGCAAGCCGATCAAGGAATCGCGCGACGACGATCTGCCGCTCGTCGTGCAGCACTTCTTCCACCACGCGGGCTGGTGCGACAAGCTCGCGTACGCGTTCGCCGGCGCGACGCCGAAGCCGATCGGCGTGTGCGGCCAGATCATCCCGTGGAACTTCCCGCTGATGATGGCCGCGTGGAAGATCGCGCCCGCGATCGCCTGCGGCAACACCTGCGTGCTGAAGCCCGCGGAGACGACGCCGATGACGGCGCTCCTCCTCGCCGAGATCCTCACCGAATGCGGGCTTCCCGAGGGCGTCGTCAACATCGTCACCGGCGGACCCGACGCGGGCCGCGCGATCACCGCGCTCGCCGGCACGAACGGCGGCCGCAACGCGATCGACAAGGTCGCGTTCACGGGTTCGACCGAGGTCGGCAAGGCGATCGCGAAGGCGGTCGCCGGCACGGGCGCGAGGCTCACGCTCGAACTCGGCGGCAAGAGCCCCAACATCGTCTTCGCCGACGCCGCGCTCGATCAGGCCGTGGAGGGCGTGGTCAGCGGCATCTGGTTCAACCAGGGGCACGTCTGCTGCGCGGGCTCGCGGCTCTTCGTCGAGGAGTCGATCCACGACGACTTCATCGCGCGGCTCGAGCGGCGCATGCGGCAGCTGCGCGTGGGTGATCCGCTCGACAAGAACACCGACGTCGGCGCGATCAACTCGAAGGCGCAGCTCGACACGATCCGCCGCTACCTGAAGGCCGGAAGCGACGAAGGCGCCACGAAGCTCGAGGTCGCGTGCGACCTTCCGAAGAAGGGCTTCTGGTGCCGCCCGACGATCTTCACGGGCGTGCAACCGTCGCACACCGTCGCGCGCGAGGAGATCTTCGGCCCGGTGCTCGCGGTGATGACCTTCCGCACGCCCGAGGAGGCCGTGCAGCGCGCGAACAACACCACCTACGGACTCAGCGCCGGCGTGTGGACCGAGAAGGCCGCGCGCGCGCTCGAGATGTCGAACCGCCTCACCGCCGGCGTGGTGTGGCTCAACACGTTCAACCGCTTCGACGCGAGCGCGCCGTTCGGCGGCTACCGCGAGTCGGGCTTCGGCCGCGAGGGCGGGCGACAGGGACTTTCCGCGTACGTGTCGATCGGAGGTGGACGATGAGCGCCGCGCGTGTCGAGGTGGCGAAGACGCTCAAGCTCTTCGTGAACGGCGCGTTTCCGCGCAGCGAGAGCGGCCGCACGGTTCCGGTGAAGGATGCGCGCCGCCGCGTGGTGGCGCAGGCGTCGCACGCGAGCCGCAAGGACCTGCGCGACGCGGTCGAGGCCGCGAACGCCGCGCAGCCGAAGTGGGCCGCGGCCACCGCCTACAACCGTGGGCAGGTGATCTACCGGCTGGCCGAGATGCTCGAGGCGCGGCGCGCGGAGTTCATCGCGCTCATCGCGTCGGTCGAGGGACGTTCGAAGGCCGACGCCACGCGCGAGGTCGACCGCGCGATCGACCGCTGCGTCTGCCACGCGGGCTGGACCGACAAGATCGCGTCCGTGCTCGGCGGCAAGCAGCCGGTCGCCGGGCCCTACTTCGTCTTCTCGATGCCCGAGGCGATGGGCACGATCGCGGTCGTCGTTCCCGACGGCGCGCAGCTCCTCGCGATCGTCTCGCTCGTCCTTCCCGTCATCGCCGCCGGGAACTCCGCGATCGTGATCGCGCCGATCGGTGCGAACGCGCCGCTCGCGATCGCGTTCGCCGAGGCCGTCGCCACGAGCGACGTGCCCGCCGGCATCGTCAACGTCCTCACCGGCATGCGCGCGGAACTCGCGCCGTGGATCGCCTCGCACCGCGACATCGCGGGCGTGGCGGGCGCGCAGCTCCCGGAGGCGGAGGCCGCCGCGCTCGAGGCGGGCGCCGCCGAGAACCTCAAGCGCGTGACGCTCTTCCGCGACGCGCCGAAGTTCGACGATGACGCGTTCTGGCATTCGCCGTGGGCGATCCAGCCCTTCGTCGAGATCAAGACGGTGTGGCACCCGAGCGCGCTCTGACCGGGCGGCGCGAAGGAGGAGACCTCCGATGTCCGACGAGGCGAACGAGAAGCCGATCGGTGGAGACGGCGCGGACGGCGGCGACGAGGTCGACGCGCGTCCCCTCGAGCAGATCGCGCGCGCCGACGTCGAGAGCCTCTACGAACGCGCGCTCGACTCGGGCGCCGTGAGGAGTTTCGAGGAGGACGAGGACGCGCCCGCCTATGCGATCTGCCCGATCGAGAACGGCGTGGGCGACAAGGGCTGGGTCGTCCTCTCCGTCACGGGAAGTTCGTGGGAAGGCCTGTCGTACTCGGTACGCGACGTGTACGAGCATCGTGCGGATGCGGACGACTTCGTGCGCCGCTCGATCGCCGCCGACAGGAAGCGCTATCGGAAGCGCAACGGGCTCGACGATGCGTAGGAGTCGCGCTCGGATACCCGCGTTGCGGATCTCCGGTCGCCCATCGCGGATCGGAACCGCCGCACATCGAAGGCCCCCTTCCTTTCAAGATCTTCCCAGCCTGCACCGATGACAGGGATGCGAGCGCCTCGCTCGCAGGACCGGCTCCTTCGGACGGCGGACCTCCCCGACTCAACATGGCTCTCGACATCGCCAAATCCGCCCGGACGACCTATGCGGTCGTCTTCCGCGTGGTCTGCATGATCCTCGCGGTCATCCTGCTGTTCGTCGGCATCGGGTTCTTCTTCCGCGAACTCAACTTCAGCCTCCACTCGACCACCGCCACCGCGACGGTCGAGAGCGATCCCGACCCGATCACCGTCGGAGGGAGGCGAACCCGGCATCGGGAGTACGCATTCGACTACGCGTTCGAGGTCGACGGCAGGACCTACACCTCGCGCGGTTCGACGAGGACGGAGCCTGATCGGACCATCACGATCTACTACGAGCGCGGCAATCCCGAGCGCTCCCGGACGAAGCCCGCGTCGGTCGGACTCGGCATCGGGATCGTCCTCATGGGCATCGTCGGCACGCTCTACGCCTTCGATCCCTTCAAGTGGTTCTGGCGCGCGCCATCGGTCCATGAAGAGGTCGAGGCCGAGATGGAAGCGCGGCGACGACGACGCGGGGAGTGATTCCCGCCGGCATCGACCCTTGCGCCCGCCCGCAGGCTGCAGCGCGGCTCAGTGCGGATCAGCACACGTGAAGCGACACCATCGGCCGAGCGCCATCGGGCTCGAACGCGAGGATCTCGTTCTCGCCCGACCGAAGCATCGACGAAGGAAGGACGAGCGTGCGCCGCAGGAGCGGGCGCTTCGCGGTGCCGATGCGCGCGCCGCTCGCGCCATCGAGCACCATGACGGTCGCGCCGTTCACGAGGATCGTCGCGACCGACCCGGGCGCATGCTCGACCGCGAGTTCGATCGTGTCATCGACGGTCTGATCGGCGGCCTCGCCGGCGGTCGGAACGCGCTCGATCCGGAACGTCCAGCGGAACCACGCCGGCGCTCCCGATGCGGCGTCCGCCATGGTGCCGGCCGACCTGCTCGTCCCGCCGCCCTGCGCGCGGCGACCGGCCGGCGCGGCGAGCGACCAACTCGCGGGCGGCTCGACGCGCGCGAACGACCACTCCGCCGCGACGTCCGCCACGGCATCGAGCAGTCGCGTCTCCTTGAGAAGCCCGCGCAGCATCGCGTCATCGATCGCGACGTCGCCCGCGAGATCGATCACGAGTTCGTTCTCGCCGGGCACGAGCTTCACGTTCCGACCCTTCGCGGGCTTCTCGCCCTTCGCGGTGGGCGCGGGCCGCATCGGCGAGAGCCTCGCGCCATCGAGCACGATCTCGGTGCGGCCGCGCAGATCGACGTCGAGCAGCTCGCCGTTGAGCCGCAGCGCGTGTCCGAGCGCGTCGTGACCTTCGAGCGTCCACGCCTCGGGAAGCCGCACGATCACCGG
>JBIIYI010000194.1:0-5928 GCA_044346895.1 Phycisphaerales bacterium | reverse complement strand
TGAGGGCGCAGGGTGAGGGCGCAGGGTGAGGGCGCAGGGTGAGGACGCGGGGTGGGGGCGCAGGGTGAGGGCGCGCCACCGGACCGCGCGGGCGGCCCCCATGCGGTTCAGGCGAAGAGCGCCGTCCGCTCGCCGCGGTCGATCAGCCGCTTTCCCGCGAGTCCCCGACCGTGGGCGTCGAGGTAGCGACCGATCGCCATCGTCGGGAAGTACAGGCGGTACAGGTGGTAACGAAGGTAGAAGACCTTCGGGAAGCCCGTTCCCGTGTATTCCGTCTCGCGCCAGCTGCCCGCGGGATCGCCATCGGGATTGGTCAGCGGATCCGCCGCGGCGAGCGTGTCGAGCTGCGTGCGGCAGAGCCATCCGATCGCGCGCTGGAGGTCGGGGTCGTCGGCGCCGAACGCTTCCTGCAGCACCATCGCCGCCCACGCGGTCTGGCTGGCGGTCGAGGGCCCCTGCCCCTTCAGGCTCGGATCCTCGTACGTGTCGGCGCTTTCGCCAAAGCTTCCGTCAGGTTTCTGGATCGACTTGATCCACCGCCCGGCACGCTGGATCCACTCCTCGTCGCGCGGGACGCCGCAGCGGATCGGACCGATCACGGCCTGCCACGTGCCGTAGATGTAGTTGACGCCCCAGCGGCCGAAGAAGCAGCCTTCCGGCTCCTGCCGCGCGCGGATGAAGTCGAGCGCCGCGCGAACGGAGGGATGTTCCTTCGTGAAGCCATGCCACGCCAGGCACTCGAGGACGCGACCCGTGATGTCCGGGCACGAGGGATCCTGCATGGCGTTGTGGTCGGCGAACGGCACGTAGTCGAGCACGCGGCGGTCGCGCGAGCGGTCGAACGCGGCCCAACCGCCGTCGTCGTTCTGCATCGCGAGGATCCATCGGACGCCTCGCTCGGCGGCCGCGACCGCGTCGGCGACGCGCGCGTCGCCCGGCTGCCCGCGGCGCGCGACGCGCGCGAGGGCCATCGCCACCATCGCGCTGTCGTCCGAATCGGGGTAGTGGGAGTTCGCGTACTCGAAGTACCAGCCGCTCGGGGCGACGGCGCCATCGACGTTGGCCTGCCAGTCGCCGGCGAAGCGGCACTCGCGCGCGACGAGCCAGGACGCGGCGCGCGCGGCGACTTCGTCCTCCATCGTGAAACCGCAATCGGCCAGCGCGTACAGCGCGATGCCGGTGTCCCACACGGGCGAGAAGCACGGCTGGATGCGGATCGGAGCGTCCGGTCCCGCGCCGAGTTCGACGAAGAACGCGTCGAGTTCGCGCTCCGCCCGCTGGACCAGCGGGTGCGAGCGCTCGTACCCGAGCGCGTGCAGGACGATCTGCCAGTAGACCATCGGCGGGAAGATCGCGCCGACGCCGTCGGTGCGCG
Organism: Phycisphaerales bacterium; assembly: GCA_044346895.1. GTDB lineage: Bacteria > Planctomycetota > Phycisphaerae > Phycisphaerales > SM1A02 > QWPT01. The sequence goes on along the minus strand of JBIIYI010000194.1, from coordinate 4,553 downwards.
CGGCGCCGTCCTGGCCGGCGCGCGCGGCGATCCAGTCGAACGCGCGGTCGATCGCCGCGCCGCGCAACGGAGTCCCGCCCGCGTCGTGCACCTTCTTGAGGAGGCGGTCGACGGCGAGGAAGAAGCGCTTCCACCGAGCCGGCGCCTCGTTGGTCGGCTTAAGCATGTGCCGCGCGTCGTGGTCGACGAAGAGTTCACCGATGCCGAGCGTGGCGGGGAGTTCGCGCGTCGGACGCTTCGTCGCGACGATCGCGAGGGGCAGGATCATCGTCCGGCTCCACGCGCTCACCTTGTCGAGGTGGAAGTAGAACCACTTCGGCAGGAAGACGATCTCCGGCGGGATCGCGGGAACGGCGTTCCACGAGATCTGCCCGAGCGCGGCGAGATAGAAGTTGGTGAACGAGTTGCAGCGCTCGGCACCGCCGAGGTGGCGGATGAGCGCGCGCGCCTTCTTCATGTGCGGCGCGTCGGGCGAGTCGCCGAAGAGCTTGAGCGCGAAGTAGGCCTTCACGCACGCGGAGACGTCGGGCTTCGATCCGGGATACTGGCCCCAGCCGCCATCCTCGCGCTGCTGCGAACGGAGGTAGGCGAGAATCCGGCGGAGCGTCTCGGGGCCCCGCCCGTCGGCGAGCGGCTGCGATTCCTGTCCGAGGATCCACTTCATCAGCAGATACTCGCTCTGGAGGATCGAGTCGCCCTCGAGCTCGGCGCACCAGTGGCCGTCGTGCTTCTGGAGCGATTTGAGCGCCTCGACCGCGCGCGAGAGGTGCTGCTCGACGTCCGCGTGCGACGGCGGATGTGACGTCGGCTGCGACGACGGATGCGTCAGCCGGTGCGCATCGGCGTCGGTGGGACGACGTGTGCTGGAACTGGAGGAATGCGGAACTTCTCGCATGGGAGTGGCTGTTGGGGCGGTTGGGCCAATGTACACGCGGAAGCGAGGCGGCGATGCAAATCACGGAAACGGTGCCAAGCACGTGGCGGGAGGTGCCGTGCACCCGACGGCACGTGCTTGGAGACGGGCGACCCGCCGCATCCACCTTCGTGGCGCAGCGCCGTATGCGGCACGGCAGGTGTCAGGCACCTGACGGAGCGTGCCAAGCACGTGCCGGGAGGTGCCGTGCACCAGCCGGCACGTGCTTGGCACCGTTTCCGCTCAGAACTTGTCGAGCTCCCGGATCGGCACCGGCCGCCGCTCGCGCGCGCTGCGGATCGCCGCCTCGAGCACGCACTGCGTCTTCAGCGCATCCTCGAAGTCCGGCATCGGCACCACCGGCGACCCCCCCGCGGCCAGCGCGCAGATGTCCGCGGCCTGGCTGATGAACCCGTGCTCGTAGCCGATCAGATGCGCCGCCGGCCAGTAGTGCCCCGCGTACGGATGCGATCCGTCGGTGCACATGATGCGGCTCCATCCGCGCAACTTCGGGTCGAGCGTGTGATCCCACCACTGCAGCTCGTTCATCCGCTCGAAGTCGAACTTGATCGAGCCCTTCTCACCGTTGATCTCGATGTTGTTGCGGTTCTGGTTGCCGGTCGCGAGGCGCGTCGCCTCGAAGCTCGCGACCGCCCCCTGCTTGAAGCGCGCGAGGAAGAGCACCGCGTCGTCGACGGTCGACTTGCCCGACTTCCGACCGCTCGCGGCGGACTTCGCGCCCTTCCCCGAGATCTCGCCACCGGAGTTCGCGACGACCGCGCGCTCCTTCACGAACGTCTCCTCGATCGAGCCGACCACCTCGGTGATCTCGTCGCCGGTGATGAAGCGCGCCATGTCGATGATGTGCGCGTTCAGGTCGCCGTGCGCTCCCGAACCGGCGAGATCGCCCTGGAACCGCCAGAGGAGCGGCGTGTCGGGACCGCCCCAGTCCTGCAGGTAGCTCGCGCGCACGTGGAAGATTCGGCCGAGCCGCCCCTCCTTCACGAGCCGATGCGCGAGCGCGACCGCCGGGCAGCGCCGATAGTTGTACCAGACGAACGTGCGCACGCCCTTCTTCGCGGCGGCGCGCGCGGCGAGCACCATCTTCTTCGCGTCGGCGAGCGTTCCCGCGAGCGGCTTCTCGCAGGCCACGTGCTTGCCGGCCTCGAGACAGGCGATCGACATCTCGGCGTGGAGGTGATTCGGCGTCGAGACGTCCACGAGCTCGACCTCGGGATTCGCGAGGAGGTCGCGCCAGTTCGTCGTCGACTTCTCCCAGCCCCACTTCGAGGCGAACGCGCACGTCTCCTCGGGGTTCCGACCCGCCACGACCTTCAGCGCCGGTGGACGGCGCAGGTCGAAGAACTGCGCGCACTTCCCCCATGCGGTCGAGTGGGCGCGCCCCATGAACTTCGTGCCGATGAGCGCCACTCCGATCGGGCCGGTCGCTTGCGGACGTGCGGACTTCTCGCGGTCGTTCTTCGCCATCGTCGTCTCCTCGCGCCCTCGGGCGCGGATGCTGCATCCCTCTCAACGGGGACCGATATGCTAACCGCCCCGCGTCCGCCTCCGGACGCCAGAAGCCGACTCAGGAGACGACATGTCCGATTCCACGCATCCGACCGACCCCACCGCCACCGCGCACGCCGCCCAGCCGCGGGTCGCCGCGAGCCCCTGCCACACCGGATACGCGTCCGGCGTGTCCGAGAGCGAGATCGTGGCGCTCCGCCGCGAGGTGGGTCGCCTGCGAAGCGAGACCCGCACCGCGCGCCTCGTCGGCGGTTGCGCGATCGGGGCGCTCGTGCTCGGCCTCCTCGCCATGCGCGATCCGCAGGCGGTCTCGGTGATCCAGACGAAGCGACTCGAGATCGTCGACGACAAGGGGCGCGTGACGATGGTCGCCACGTCGACGCCGCAGGGCGGCCGTCTCGATCTCTGGGATGCGACCGGCTCGAACACCGCGCGGCTCGGCGCGAACGACCTCGGCGGCGACTTCATCCTGTGGAACCGCGAGGGCAAGCCCGTCTTCGGCGCGTTCGCGCAGATGAACGGCGGGCGCGCCGAGATCGGCTCGTCGCTTGGTCGCCCCGGCGCCGTCCTTGAGAACGGCCCGAGCGGCGGTCGCGCAAGCCTCTACGACCCGAACGGCGACCCGGTCGTCGCGGCCGGCGCGTTCAAGACGGGCGGAGCCATCCGGCTCGCCGACGACAAGAACGCCGAGGCCGCGCTCTTCGAGGCGACCGACACCGGCGGAAGCCTCACGCTCACCGCGCCGGACGGCTCGGTGCTCGTGCGGACGCGCGCCGGCGCCGCGGGCGGCGAACTCGACCTCGCGTCGAAGTCGGGAACGAGCCGCGTCAACGCCGCGGCCAGCGACGGCGACGCCGCGGTCGTCGCGCTCGGCCCCGCGGGCTCGAGCAAGATCGGCGCCTCGCGCGTCGGTGGTTCGATCGACCTCATCAACGAGAAGGCCGACCGCATCGCGTCGCTCGAGTCGAACGACGGCGGCGGACTGCTCGTGTGCCGCGGCGGCGGCGAACGGCCGCTCGCTTCGCTCGGCGCAAGTTCGGGCACCGCGCGCGGCGGCCTCCTGCAGGTCTACAACGCGCAGCAGAGCCCGGTCGTCGCGGCGGCCGTCACGGGCGACGGCGCGGGTCGCCTCGCGATCGGCACGTCCGCGGGCGTCGCGACCTTCACCGCGGAAGCGGGCAAGGACGACGGCGCGAGCATCAGTCTCGTCCGCGGCGGCAAGCGCTCGATCGCGCTCCTCGCCGGCACCAACGGCGGACTCCTCAACCTCTTCTCCGCCGCCGGAGTCCCGTCGGTCGTCGCGGGCAACGCCGACGACGCGAGCGGCGGACTCGTGCTCCTGCGGTCGTCGGAGGGCACGGATCTCGCGCGCATGGGCGTCGATGAGAAGGGTTCAGGCAACGTGGTCCTCTTCAACAAGGACGCCACCGAGCGGAAGACGCTCTCCGGTCCGCGCTGACGGACGCGCCGACGCGTGCGCCCGAAGGTTCGCGCGAAGATTCGCCCGAAGGTTTACTCGAAGGTTTACTCGAAGCTTCACTCGGAGACCGTCGCGGATGAGCGACCGCGGTCGGACGCGCCGTGCGGCGAAACTTCGCGGAAGAAATGCCGGATCTCGCGAACCGCGGAATCGCTGCGGTACGCTGTCCGCATGACCGTCCACCTGCTCCTCCTTCCGATGCTGCTTCCGACCTCGCTTCCCGCCGCCTCCGCGGTGAGGGCGCAGGCACCGCACGCGGCCGCGTCGACGTTCGCGTCCGCACCCTCCGCATCGAGCACCGCCGCGACCGCTCGCGCAACCTCGACCGCGAACCCCGACGCGAACCCCGACGAATTCCCCGACGAGATGTTCTGGCGCATGGGCAAGGCAGGTACCGCGCACAAGGCGATGACCGGCAAGCCCGCGCCCGAACTCAAGGTGAAGTCGTGGAGCATCGTCGCCGAGGAGACGCCTGAACTCGCCTCCCTCCTGAAGGACCTCAACGCGAACTCGAACGACCTCGACGCGCTGAAGGGCAAGGTCGTTGTGGTCGACTTCTGGGCGACCTGGTGCGGCCCCTGCCGCGCGGCGCTTCCCGAAAACGTCGAGATGATGAAGGAACTCGGCCCC
>JBIIYI010000193.1:0-5944 GCA_044346895.1 Phycisphaerales bacterium | reverse complement strand
CGTGGGCATGCGGCCGCGTGGGCATGCGGCCGCGTGGGCATGCGGCCGCGTGGGCATGCGGCCGCGTGGGGGGCGCAGCGGCTCGCTTCACGCAACCGCGCACGTCCGCGCACGTCCGCTCACGCCGCGCGAGCGGCACGCGCGGCAATGGCCTCGCGCACCGCGTCGGGTGCGAATTCGACCAGTTCGACCGGCAGCCGACGGATGCCGCGGCGGATCGCCTTCGCGACCGCGTAGCGCATCGATCGCTCGAACCGACGCGCGACCGGACCTTCGACGGGAACACCCAGTTCGACCAGACGGTCGATCGCGTACCGCCATGCGAGGTACTCCTCGAGGCACCGCGGACGGTGCACGCCGAGACCAAGCACGTGGTGGCCGATCTCATGGAGGAAGATCGCGAGCCGCAGCGGGCTGCTCGGATACGGCGCCTCGATGGTGCGCTCCTCCCGTCCATCGCGGAAGATGCGCAGCACGGCCACTCCCGAAAGCGTGTTGCGCCAGCGCTTCACGCGCAGCGGATGCAGCGCGAGCACGTCCGACACGATGGCGTCGAAGCGGCGCTGCTGCGGGCGATCGTGGTCGATGCCGCGCGGTGGGCGCGGCGCGGTGGCGAGGGTCGGAGCCTTCGACCGAACGGTCGCCGTCTTCGCCGGAAGACGAACGCCCGCGGCCGAGGCTCGCGCGGCGCGTGCCGGCCGATGCGGCATGGCGCCCGCGCCCGACGTCGCGCCGGACTTCTCACCGGATGTCGCGCCGGACTTCTCACCGGAAACGGTCCGCGGACGAGCACCTGAAGCCGCATCGGCCTCCGTGCAGGGCGATGCCATCGCCGCGTGCGCGAAATCGAAGAGCAGTTGTTCGGCAGGTCGAAGGTCGAGCGACATCGCAGAGCCGCGGGAACGCTCCCCCGCGGTCCACGTCTATCGGCCAAAACGTCTGCGCCGTGGAAGTTTCCCTGCGCCAACCGCCGCCAACGGGGTCACGTCCCCAGGGGGGCCGCCGGTGCCATCGGCCGAACCGGACTGCCGACGAGCCGCGCGCGACCGGCGAGGAACTCGGCGAGCGGCATCGCACGCTTGCCGACCGGCTGGAGCTCGAGCACGCGAATCGCCCCCGAACGGGTGGCGATCACGCCGTCGGGACCGAAGATGCCCGGCGCGAGCCCGCCCTCGGCCCACCCGGGCTCCTCGACCACGCGCAGCAGCTTCACCGGCACGTCGCCGATGAGGACGGCACACCCCGGCCACGAGTTCAGTCCGTTGATGCGCGCCCGCGCAGTGCGCGCATCGACTTCGGCGAGGTCGATCGTGGCTTCGGTCTTCGAGAGTTTCCGCGCCCGCGTCGCCTTCGACTCGTCCTGCGCGACGCCGACAAGCGTCCCCGCCGCCCGGCGCGCGAGCACGTCCTCGATCACCGACGGTCCGAGCAGAGCCAACTGGTCGTGCACCTCGTCCGAGGTCGCGGTCGGCCCGATCGGCGCCACCGCGGTCGCGTAGACAAGCCCGGCATCCATGCGTTCGGCCAGCGAGATCACGCTCACGCCGCTCTCCGCGCAGCCGTCGATCACCGCCCGCTGGATCGGCGCCGCGCCGCGGTACGCGGGCAGCAGCGACCCGTGCAGGTTGATCGCGAAGACGCCTTCGAGGAGTTCGCGCGAGAGCTTCTGACCGAAGGCGATCACGACCCACGCGTCGGCGCCAACGGCGCGAATCGCCTCGCGCACGGAAACCTCGTTCACGTCCTCCGGCTTCACGACCGGAAGGCCGAGCTGCGCTGCGCGCTCGGCGATCGGCGTGGGCGTCAACACCTTGCCGCGCCCGGCCGGGCGGTCGGGCTGCGAGACGACGAGCGCCACCTCGTGGCGCACGAGCAACGCTTCGAGCGTCGGTACGCCGAACGCCCCGCTTCCGAAGAACACGATCCGCATGCGGGACGACTCGCGCATCTCAGGCATCTCGGTCATCTCGGGTGAACGGGCGTACGGGCGTACGGCGGCGCATGCAGCTACGAGCGACCCCGCGCTTCGGCCGCGCGTTCGAGATCGCGGATCGCGCGTCGGTTCGCCAGGCGATCGAGCGGCCGCATCCGGTCGATGATCATGATGCCCTCGAGGTGGTCGTACTCGTGCTGCCAGACGCGGCCCATGAACTCGTTCGACTCGAGCGTGAACTCGTTGCCTTCGAGATCGAGCGCGGTGATGCGCACGGTGGTCGGTCGGAGGATCTCGGCCCGGATGTCGGGCAGGCTCAGGCACCCTTCGTCGCAGAGGTCGGGCGTCCCCGACAACTCGAGCCGTGGATTGATGTACACGCGCTCCGGATCCTCGTCGCGCGCACAGGTGAGGAAGATCCGCAGGCTCTCGCCCAACTGGGGCGCGGCGATCCCGATTCCGTCGAGGTCCTGCGCCACCCGCCGCATGTCCGCGACGAGATCGCGCACGAATCCATCGATCCTCTCGACGGGTTTCGCCTTCATGCGGAGCACCGGATGCGGGTGAACGACGATGTCTCGAGCCACGGGCATGGGCGGATCCTACCGCGCCGCGGCGAGTGCCCACGGTCGTCGATCGCTCGGAAATCGGCGCTTCGTTTGACCCGGGGGCTTCGGATGCGGTACCTTTGAGGCTTCAGCCGGGCAACTTCCGCCCGCAGAGTCCCCCGACCGCAGGAGCTCAGGATTGGGTTTCTTTTCATTCGGCAAGAAGCAGCCCTCGACGCAGCCCTCGCAGCAGCCCGGAGCCACTCCGGACGGAGCCCCCGCCGGGGCAGCGCCCGGCTCCCCGTCGGGCGCGTTCGTCGCCCAGCCCGAAAAGGCGCGGAAGTTCTTCGAGCATGCCCGCACCATCGCGCAGACCGGCAACTCGGAGTACGCGCTGATGCTCTACGCCAAGGGCCTGCGACTCGATCCCGTCGGCGACGCCAAGTTTCAGGCGACTCCTCCGGAAGGCGGTCGCCATGAGGACGCCTGGCGGATCGCCGTCAGCCACTTCAAGTCCGGCGGCAAGCCGGCCACGAAGGAGCAGATCAAGGAACTCGACGGCCCGGGCCCGATCGACAAGTTCGTGCAGGCCGAATACATCTGGTGGCGCGATCCGAAGAACCTCGACGCGCTCTTCCGCATGCTCGAGACCGCCGGCAAGGCCGGTCAGATCGACTACGGCAGCTGGGTGGCGAGGACCGCGCTTGAGATCGTGAAGGCGCATCCGAAGCAGTCGAAGTCGCTGTGGCTCAAGGCGAAGACGTACTTCATGGGCGTCGAGGCGTGGAGCGAGGCGCTCCTCTGCGTCGAGCAGGCCGTGCACGTCGATCCGACCGATACGCAGCTCGCCGCCGATCTCAAGGAACTCACCGCGCGGCAGGCCCTCAAGCGGGGCGGCTACGACAAGGCCTCCGGCCAGACCGGCGGCCTCAAGTCGAACCTCAAGGACGCGGAGAAGCAGCAGGAGCGTCAGGACGCCCAGGCCATCACCGTCACCGAGGAGACGGAAGCGAAGAACATCGAGCGCGCGCGCGCCGACCTCGAGGCGAATCCGATGTCGGGCGACGCCGTGCAGAAGCTCGGCACGCTCCTCCGGCGCCGCGGAACCGCGGAGGCGGAGGAGGAGGCCCACACGGTGCTGATGGGCGGCTTCGAGCGGCTTCGCGAGTACCGCTTCAAGATGCTCGCCGGCGAGATCCGCGTCGGTCAGGCCCGCCGGCTCCGCGACGCCGCGCTCAAGGCGTTCCAGGCCGATCCCGAGAACGCGGGCCTCAAGGAGGAGTACCAGCGCGTGCGCCTCGAGCTGCTCGACCTCGAGAGCAGGGAACTCCGCGAGAAGCAGCGCAACTTCCCCACCGACCGCTCGATCAAGTTCGAGCTCGGACGCATCGAGTTCGAACTCGGCAACTTCGACGACGCGATGGCGGCGTTCCAGTCCTGCAAGGACGAGGCCAAGCTGCGCATCGTCTCGACGCACATGCTCGGCCGCTGCTTCGCCGCGTCCGGTTGGCACGGCGAGGCCATCGGCGAGTTCCGCGAGGCGCTCCAGGGCCTCGGCGCCGGCGAAGGCGAGCGCGAACTCCCGATCAAGTACGACCTGATGGTCTCCCTCATGGAGCAGGCGCGCACCGAGAAGAGCGGCGCCGCCGCGCGCGAGGCCGGCGAGATCTGCTCGGCCATCGTGCGCCGCGACATCTCCTACCGCGACATCCGCACCAAGCGGAAGGAGATCGATGCGCTCATGAAGGAACTGCCGACCTGAACCCGTCACCGCGGACCGCTGGCCGTCGGGCCAAGCCCTGCCGCACCGAGCATGCCCGTGCGCCCACGCATCGTCGGTGTCATTCCCGCCCGGCTCGCCTCGTCGAGGTTTCCCGAGAAGGTGCTCGCCTCCGAAACGGGGAAGGCGCTCGTCGTGCACGTGCTCGAGGCCGCGCGGCGCGCGCGCAGCCTCGACGAGATCATCGTCGCGGCCGATGACCGGAAGATCGTGGACGTCGTCGAGCGGGCCGGAGGCCACGCGGTCCTGACCCGCGCCGACCACCCGAACGGCACGTCGCGGCTTGCCGAAGTCGCCGACACCGTCCCCGCGGACGTGTTCGTCAACATCCAGGGCGACGAGCCCGAGATGGAGCCGGAAGTCGTCGACGCCGCGGTCGAACTGCTCCTCGCCTCGCCTTGGGCGGACGTCGCCACGGTCGCCAGCCCCTTCGCGGCGGACGAGTCGGTCGACAACCCGAACCTCGTCAAGGTCGTCCTCGGCGCCGGCGGCAGGGCCCTGTACTTCTCCCGGGCGCCGATCCCCTTCCACCGGGACGCCGCCAAGGGCGGCGAACCCCGCGCGACCCCCCTGCGGCATGTCGGGCTCTACGTGTACCGATCCGCCTTCCTCCGCCAGTTCGTCGCCTGGCCCCCCTCGGCCCTCGAGGAGACGGAGAGCCTCGAGCAGCTGCGGGTCCTCGAGCACGGACACGGCATCGCCGTCGCGGTCCGGACCGTCCGGAGCCAGGGAATCGACACCCCGGAGCAGTACGCCGATTTCGTCCGTCGCGCGCGAAGTGGGTAATCCCCGCTTGCGCTCCCGCCCCCCGCCGGACTACATTCGGGAATGCCCCATTCGGATCCGAACCACCCCGAAACTCCCGAAGGTTGCGGCTTCCTCTCACAGTTTGGCAAGAGCGATGAAAGCACCGAGTGGCACTCGCCCGCTCCGGCCGGCTATCAGCGCGGCCGCACGAAGTTCGTGGTCGTCGTCGGCACCGTGATGAGCGGGCTCGGCAAGGGCATCTTCGCGAGTTCGCTCGCGAAACTCATCAAGGACAAGGGACTGTCGGTCGCCCCCATCAAGATGGAGGGCTACCTCAACATCGATTCGGGCACGCTCAATCCGTATCGCCACGGCGAGGTGTTCGTGCTCAGCGACGGCTGCGAGACCGACATGGATCTCGGCACGTACGAGCGCATCCTGAACCAGGACCTCACGCGGAAGAACTTCGTCACCGCCGGACAGGTCTACACCGAGGTGCTCGAGCGCGAGCGCCGCGGCGGATACCTCGGCCGCGACGTGCAGATGATCCCGCACGTCACGGGCACGGTGAAGATGCGGCTGCGTGAACTCGCGATGACGGGCAATCAGGGGAAGCAGGCCGACGTCGTCTTCGTCGAGGTCGGCGGCACGGCCGGCGACTACGAGAACGGCTTCTACATCGAGGCGCTGCGCGAACTCGCGTTCGAGGAAGGCCCCGAGTCGACGTGCTTCGTCGCGCTGACCTACATCCTCGAGCCGTCGATCCTCGGCGAGCAGAAGTCGAAGGCCGCGCAGCTCGGCATCAAGCGCCTCATGGAGGCGGGCATCCAGCCGAACATCGTCGCCTGCCGCGCGAAGAACCCCGTCACCGACAAGGTGATGGAGAAGATCGCGATGTTCTCGAACGTTCCGCTGAAGCGCGTCTTCTCGATGCAC
>JBIIYI010000192.1:0-5946 GCA_044346895.1 Phycisphaerales bacterium | reverse complement strand
GAAGGCGGCACGCACCAGGTGAAGCGCGTCCCTGCGACGGAAGCGCAAGGCCGCATTCATACGTCGACGGCCACCGTCGCGATCATGCCCGAGCCCGAGGAGGTCGATGCGGCGCTCGACCCCGCGGAAGTGAAGGAGATGGTCACGACCGCGCAGGGCCCCGGCGGCCAGAACGTGAACAAGGTCGCAACGGCGGTCCATCTCATCCACCTGCCGACGGGGCTCGAGGTCCGCATGCAGGAGACGCGCTCGCAGGGGCAGAACCGCGAGAAGGCGTGGCGCCTGCTGCGCGCGCGGGTCTACGAACTGCGCAAGCGTGAAGCTGATCTCAAGAGAAGTGCCGAGCGCCGCTCGATGATCGGCTCCGGCGATCGCGCGGAGAAGATCCGCACCTACCGCTTCAAGGAAGGTATCGCGGTCGACCATCGCGTGGAGCAGTCGTTCCCGCTGGCGAAGCTCCTCGCCGGTGAACTTGATGCGGTTCTCGACGCACTCGCCGCGAAAGATCTCGCCGAGCGGCTCGCGGGCATGTAGGCGCGGCGACGGAAGTTCACCGCTTCGACCGCGAAACGCGCGCGGGGCCACCGACTCCACCACGGGTATGCCGAAGCGCCGTCCGCGCTCCGCACCGCGCGTCAGCGCCTGGGCCGTCCGCAATCAAACAGCATCGCGAGCATCGACATCCACGGCGGGTTCGTGATCTCCAACTGGAAGCCCACGAAGTCGCCGATCGACGAATCGAGGCGCTTCGCGCCGCGCGCGAGGAGTTCGCCGTGCGTCGCAGCGTGTCGACGCATTGCGGGCGGAAGCGTCGGACGCTCGATCGGGATCGCGCTCGACTCGAGCGGCAGACGCTCGAGCGTGTGTTCCGCAAGCACACGCCGGTTGAGGATCGGCGCGCTCATGAGCATCGCGGCTGGGTCGTTCGCAAGTCGCAGCGATCGATGGATCCAGATCTCCGTCACCGCGCGTTCGCTCGGCGTTGTCAGGAGGAACATGAGCCGCCAGGGGCTCGGCGCCTCCGTCAGTACTCCGACCTTCGGGACATGCTCCACGAAGGCCAGGTCGAGCGGCTGTGCATTGGCTTCACCCCGATCGAGCAGTTCGACCATGTTGGTCTCACCGTCTTGGCGCATGCGCAGGCAGCCGGAAACCGCCGCATGGGACGACAGGTCCGCGGCGAGGGGCGTGATGCCGCCGCCGCGTCGACTTGCCGTGAGGACCCCGCGCGTCGGAGCCTCGTGGCTGTACGCCTCGAGCGTGTAGTACACGGGCCACGCGGCGCCGGGGCGGATGCGCCGCAGACCGTGGATGCTCGTCACCGCAGCCATGCCGACGGCATTGCGCGGACCCGCCGGTCCGACGAGAAACGACGAGACGTAGTGCCTCTGTCCGACGCCATGGATGAGTTCGTTCGCCTGCGTCGCCTGCTTTCGAGCGCGCAGCATGGCATCCTGATCCGTGGCGCTATCGAGCGCACCCGCCGCCACGGCGCGCACGATCGAGCGATCCCAGTGCGGATTTCCCAACTGCGCGTCGAGTCGCTGGATCGCGCTTCGAAGCACTCGGAGAGATGTCTCGCAGTATCCCCGTTCACGAAGCGCGTCCAACACCAGCTCCCAGCCTCGCCGCTTCGGGAGCGCGCGAATCACCGCCGCATGATCGGCCGTGTGCGCGATCGAATAGATCTGCCACCCGAGCTGCCGTCGCAGGCCGAGCGCTCGACCGCAGGCCCTCGCGCCGCTCCCCGGCGGCAGCACCTGATCGAGCGCGTCGCGCAACGCGTGGTGCAGCTCGAGCGCCGCGCTGGTGATCTGCGCGTTCGCAACGTCGAAGGTCGGCGGCTTGGTGCGAGGCATCGAAGAGATCGTTCGCGGAAGACGCCCGCAAGAGTAGCAACCCCGAGGGAACGAGCAGAGGCGCGAGCGCCGTGCCTTCCGAGCAAGCCGACTGGCGTCGATGAGTGGAAGGGGACCACTTCATCGCGGAAGCCGGATGCCCTGCGCGAGCCCAGCGGTCCAGAGCGCGGCGCTCGCGCCCGGAAAGGTAGGCGAACGTGCCGTCGCGACTCCACCGAGTCCGCAGGGACCGTCCGCCACGGACACTCGTCGAGAGCGTCTCGCACCGAATCACGGCTTCGGCGCGCGACGCGGGCGGCGACACCCACCGGTTGCCGACCTCGAGGGCGGTGGGAGAGCATCCCTGCGCCAGACCGCGCGATCGCAAGGCCCCTACACCTCGACCGGCTCGTCGCTCCTCGGCCGCCCGCCCCACTGCTTCGGCTTGCGCCGCTCCGGCGTCCAGCCGCCCTTCACGCGGACGCGGTCGGCGCCGACCACCCGCCGCAGCGACTCGACGAGCGATCGCGTCGGAACCACGCGCAGCCGGTGCGCCGCGAGCGTCACGCGCCTTGCGTCGCCGTCGAGATGGACCACCACCTCGACCGGCTTGCCGGGCGTCATCGACGCGGCGCTGCCAGCCTGCTTGAGGAGCCCGGCGACCATGTCGAGCGTGTTCTCCGCAGCGCGCGCATCGTCGCCGCCGCATTCGATCGCGACCTCGAGACGCGTCGCGAGATGCGCCGCCGCCTCGTCGAGCGGAATCACGCGGTCGATGATGATGTTCGGTTCGCCGCGACCGCGATCGATGTATCCGACGAGCACGATCGCGCGATCGCCCGCGACGAGATCGCCGAACTTCGCGAACGCATCGGGGAAGAGCACCCCTTCCATCGTCGCGTTCTTGTCCGCGAGTCCGAGGATCATCATCTTCGCGCCGGGGTTCTTGCCCTTCTGCGAGACGAGCGCGCGCATGCGCGAGACGAGCCCCGCGACGACGATCGGCGCGTCCTGCGGGAGTTCCGCCGCGCGCCGCAGGTCCGCGGTCGCGAACTGCGCGATCTCCTCGCGCCACATGTCGAGCGGGTGGCCCGACACGTGGAAGCCGAGCGCCTCCTTCTCGTAGCCGAGCGCCTCCATCGGATCCCACGGCGCGACCTTCCTGAGCTGCACCGCCGCGGCCGCGCTCTCGTTCTTCGTCGCGGCCGCCTCGAACATGCCGAAGAAGGTCTCCTGACCGCCCGCGCGGTCGCGCGCGAGGCTCTGCCCCGCGGAAATCGCGCTCTCGAGGCTCGCGACCATCGCCGCGCGCTGGTCGGTTCCGTGGAGCGAATCGAAGCAACCCGCCTTCACGAGTCCTTCGAGACCCGCGCGGTTGATCGAGCGCGCGTCGACACGCTCGCAGAAGTCGAAGATCGACTTGAATGGGCCGTTCTTGCGGCGTTCCTCGATGATCGCGCGAATCGCGCCCGCGCCGATCCCCTTGATCGCCTTGAGGCCGAAGCGGATGTGGCCGCCCCACGCGTGCACCTTCTCGCCCGGTGCGAAGACGACCGCGAAATCCTCCTCGGAGAGATTGACGTCGGGCGGCCGAACCTCGACGCCGATGTGGCGCTTCTCCGCGCTGTGATCGGGATAGATGAGCTTGCGGCAGTCGTCGAGATAGACCGACCACTCCTCGATCTTGCGCGCCTGGCTTTCGAACGAAAGCACCGCCGACATGTAGTGCGCCGGAAAGTAGGTCTTCAGATACGCGGTCTGGTACGCGATGATCGCGTAGCCGGTCGAGTGGCTCTTGTTGAAGCCGTACCCCGCGAACTTGAGGATCAGGTCGAAGAGCTCCTCCGCCTTCGCCTGCGGAAGCTCGCGTTCGACCGCGCCCTTCACGAAGTTCGCGCGCGCGCCGTTGATGACGTCCTGCTTCTTCTTCGAGATCGCCTTGATGACCGAATACGCTTCGCGGAGCGGGATCCCGCCGAGGTGGTGCAGCACCTGCATCACCTGCTCCTGGTAGACCATGATCCCGTAGGTCTCGGCGGTGAAGCGCTCGACGACGTCGTGCACCTTCGGCACGGCCTGACGTCCGTGCTTGCGCGCGTTGTAGTCGGGGATGAGGTCCATCGGACCAGGCCGGAAGAGCGCGTTCGCCGCGATCAGGTCCTCGAGCCGGTCGGGCTTCATGTCGACGAGCAGCTTCTTCATGCCGCCCGATTCGAACTGGAACACGCCGTTGGTGTCGCCGCGCGCGAAGAGCGCGAGGACGCGCCTGTCATCGAGCGGAATGCGGTCGAGATCAAGCGGATCCGCGAGCGTCGCAGCCGCGGCATCGCCCTTCTTCGGCGGCGTCCGCCCGACGGCGCGGTGGATCTCCTCCGTCGAAATCGTGTCGCGGATGAGCTTCTTCGCGAACTCGATCGTCGAGAGCGTGCGCAGCCCGAGGAAGTCCATCTTGAGGAGGCCGACCTTCTCGCACGTCGGACCGTCCCACTGCGTCACCGCCTCCTCCGCCCCGCCGGCCGCGCGGCAGAGCGGGACGATGTCGTCGAGCGGACGCGTGGCGACGATCACGCCCGCCGCGTGCACGCCCTGGTTGCGCGCGTGATCCTCGAGCCCGCGCGCATGATCGAAGACGCGCGAGACGCGCGGATCCGCCGAGATCATCTGCGCAATCTGCGGCTCCTTCGCAATCGCCTCCTCGATCGTGATGTCGAGTTCAGCCGGGATGAGGTTCGCAAGATGCTGCCCTTCCGCAGGCGTGAGGCCCATCACGCGGGCGACGTCCTTCACCGCGGCCTTCGCCTTCAGGCGCCCGAACGTGATGATCTGCGCGACGTGGCCGTACTTCCTGCGCACGTAGTCGATGACGGCGCCGCGGCCGTCCTGGCAGATATCGATATCGATATCGGGGTACTCCGAGCGATCCGGATCAGTGAAGCGCTCGAAGAGGAGCCCGTACTTCTCAGGACACGCGTTCGAGAGGCCGAGCACGTACCCCGCCATCGTGCCGACGCCGGAGCCACGCGCGTTCGCCGGAATGCCGCGCTGGCGCGCCCAGTTCACGAAGTCCCACACGATGAGGAAGTACGCGCTGATCGATTTGTCGGCGAGAATCCTGAGTTCGCGCTCGAGTCGCGCGCGGATCTGCGGCGTGATGCCATCGGCGCCGTAGCGCCAGATCGCGCCAGCCTCGCAGAGGTCGCGCAGCGCGCGGTCGCAACTCGCCTTGAGGTCCGCGGGCGATTCGACGTCCTTCGTCGCATCGAACGGCAGCGTCTCGATGAGACGGCAGTACGCCTTGAACCACTCGGTCAGATCGCCGTCCTTCGCAGGGTCGTACGCCGGTCCGTGTCCCGGGTGACGCACCTTCACGACGGGCGCGTGATTCTCGCCCTTCGGCAGCTTCACGTCGCAGCGCGCGGCGATGCGGCCCGCGTTCGCGATCGCCTCGAGATCCTCGGGGAAGAGCTCCCGCATCTCGGCGGGGCTCTTCACGTACAGCGACTCGGGATACTTGAGGCGCGCAGCGTCGTCCTTGTTCTTCTGCATCGAGATGCAGCAGAGCGTGTCGTGGACGTCGTGATCCTCGCGTCGCAGGAAGTGCGCGTCGTTGTCGACGACAAGAGGCAGATCGAGTTCGGCCGCGAGCTTGCGCAGCCATGGGTTGATCTCCTCCTGCTCGGGCACATGCCGCTGCAGCTCGATGTAGAAGCGCGGCTCGCCTCGCTCGTTCGGCTTGAAGATCTCCGCGTGCCAGCGCGCCTCCTCGACCGCGCGCTTCCAATGCACAGGATCCTTCCCAGAGCGCACGAAATCGGTGAGGGAGGTCGCGATCGACGAGCCGAGGTGTCCGTTGATCGCGATGATGCCGTCGGCCCACTGCGACAAGGTCGACTTATCCATGCGCGGGCGGTAGTAGAAGCCGTTGAGGAACGCATCCGACGAGAGCTTGAGCAGATTGCGCCAGCCCGCGATGTTCTCGGCGAGCAGGACCAGGTGATGACCGCCGTCCTTCTCGCCGGTGTGCGTCTTGTCGCGGCGGTCGCCCCATTTGCCGTCGCGATCGACGGCGACGTAGGCCTCGATGCCGAGGATCGGCTTGACGCCCGCA
>JBIIYI010000191.1:0-5962 GCA_044346895.1 Phycisphaerales bacterium | reverse complement strand
CTCGACGCCCGACTCCTCGAGCGTCTCGGCGACGTCGAGATCGGCGACGAGCGAGCGCACGACGTCGAACGCGTCGGCGCCCGCCGCCACCAGCAGCTGGTTCGTGCGCTCGTCGGCGGCGATCGTCGCGCGCTCGAGGTCGGCGGTCTCGGGGTTCGCCCGCTTGAGCCGGTCGACGCGCGCATCCATCATCCGCTGCAGCACCGCCGCGAGACGCGGCGCGCTCGCGTTCTTCAGTTCGAGCGTGCGGATCTCGCGGATGTCGGGCGCGACCTTCCGGTCGAGGCTCTTGAGGAGCTCCTCGACCACCGCGAAGCTGCGCGCGCTCGTCGAGACGACGAGCGAGTTGAGCCGCTCGTCGGGAATGACGCGCACGCGGTCCTCCGCGCGGATCGACTTCGCCGTGAACTGCTGGTCGAACAGCTGGACGAGGAGCGGTCCGATGCGCGACGCGCTCGCGTGCTCGAGCGGATAGACGCGCACGAGCGCGCCCGGCGCGGCCGCCTCGGTGTCGAGGCTCTTCAGGAGTTCGTCGACGATCTCGAGGTTCTGCGTGCTGCCGACGAGGACGAGCGAGTTCGTCGTCGGATCGGGACGGATGACGAGCTGCGTGAACGGGACGAAGACGTCGCTCTCGATCGCGGCGGCGGGCTCGCCCGCGGCGGCGGCGCGCGCCATGCGGATGCGGCCGACCTGCTTCTGCAGCGGCGAGCTCTCGGGGAGCTTCGTCGAGCCGTCGACGAGCACCGCGCGCAGCATCTCGGCGACCGCGCCCGCATCGGCGTAGCGCAGCTTCACGATGCGCGGCTCGATCCAGCCGACCGAGACCTGCGAGTCGAGCCGCTCGCGGAGGACGTCGACCATCGCGACCGCCTCCTCCTTGCCGGCGACGACCACCGTGTTCGTGCGGTCGTCGACCGTGATCGCGATGTCCTGCGCGAGCGCCTCGCCGGTCGCGCCGGACGCCTGCGCCTTCACCTGCGTGCCCTGGAGGACGCCGATCGACTTCCCCTGCGTGAAGAGCTCGCGCACGACGCGCGCGAACTGCGTGGCCTGGATGTTCGAGAGCGGGATCACGCGCACGACCGCCGCGTCGGTGACCGGCAGCGTGTCGAAGAGTCGCGCGGCCTCCTCGAGGGCGCGCACGTTGTCCGCAGTCGAGGCGAGGACGAGCGAGTTGCTCGTCGCGTCGGCGAGGATCTTCACCGGCTTCTGGAGGTCGAGCGCGATCGGCGCCGAGGCGCCGTCGGGCTGGATGCGTAGCCGCCGCACCTGCTCCTGCAGCGCGCGGGCGAGATCGCCCTGCTTCGCGCCGGCCGCGGCGGGCGCGGCCGACTGCGCGATCATGGCGTTGAGCGTCGTCGCGATCGCGGGCGCGGCGGCGTTCCTCATGCGCACCACGCGCACCTCGGCGTCGGCGCCGGGCGGATCGGTGTCGATCGACTTGAGGAGCGACACGATCGTGTCGCGGTCGGCGGGGTTCGCCACGATGACGAGCGCGCTCCGGCCCGCCGCCACCGACACCTTCAGCGGCTCGGAGATCACCTTCGACACGCCGTCCGCGGGCTGCGGGCGGTCGAGGCCGATCTCCTCGATGATCTTCTTCGCCGACTCGGGCGCGACGTTGATGAGGTCGATGATGAAGATGCCCTTCGACGCATCCGGCGCGAGCGCGTCCATCTGCTCGACGAGCGTGCGGATCTCCTCGAAGATCGGCCCGGTCGACGCGACGACGAGGCCGTTCGACACGGTGTCGATCTGGATCGAGAGCGGAAGGTTCGCCTGCCGCGCGCGCTGCGCGAACGCCTCGCGGATCGCGGCGGCGATGCGCGGCGCGGGCGCGCTCCTGAGCCGCAGGAGGTGGACCTGCAGCCCCTGCTCGGTCGCCTGCTGCTGGAGCGCCTCGGCGATCGCCGCGATCTGCGCGAAGTCCTCCTCGGACGCGCGCACGATGAGCGCGTTCGATGCGGCGTCGCCGACGATGCGCAGGCCGCGGTCGCGGCCGGCCGCGCGGCCGGGTCCGTAGACGCGCTCGATCGAGCGCGCGAGCTGCTCGGGATTCCCGTAGCGCACCTCGATCAGGCGCGGCGGCGGAAGCTGCGCGAAGTCGGGCTGGTCGAGCTGCGCGACGATCGCGTCGATCTTGCGCATGTTCGCCGGGCTCGCGGCGACGACGAGGTTGTTCGAGAACTCGTCGGCGCTCGCGCTGACCTGCTCGTCGGGCTTCTGCTGGACGACGATCGGCTGCACGGCCTCGCCCTTCGGCACCGGCTGCTGGACGACCGGCACGGGCTTGAACGCCTCGTTGATCGCGGAGGCAACCGAGCGCGCGTCCGCGTGCCGCAGCGCGACGACGCGCAGCTGGCGCGATCCGTCGTACTGCTCGTCGTCGAGCTTCGCGACGAGCTCGCGGATCGCGGGCCACTCGCTCTCCTCGGCCGAGATCACGAGCGAGTTGGTGCCCTCGTCGCCGACGATGCGCACCGACTTCCTCGAGGGGGAATCCGTGTCGAGGGCGCCGCGACCGTAGAAGTAGCCGAGCGCCTCCTGGACGCCGCGCGCCTTCGCGGCCTTGAGCGCGATGAACTCGGTGACGCGCTTCGAGACGGGCGGCACGTCGATCGCGGCGATGACCTCGGCGATCCGCTCGAACTGCTCGGGGGTCGCGGCGACGATCAGCCGGTTCTCCGCGGGATCGGCCTCGATGCGCGGCCGCTCGTCGCCCGACCCGGCGCCCGCGCCCGGGGCCATGTCGTCGCCGACGAGCCGTTCGAGCGTGAGCGCCACCTCGGACGCGTTCGCGGCCTTGAGCGGCACGATGCGGTACTCGAGCGTCGCGCGCGCGGGCGCCTCCTCGAGCTGGCCGAGCAGCTTCTCGATCACGCCGAGGCTCTCGGCGGTCGCGGTCACGACGAGCGCGTTCGAACGCCGGTCGGCGACGATGCGCGCGTTCACCTGCACCGCGGGCGACGCCTCGTCGACCTTCACCGCGATGCCCTGCGTGCGCCCCTTCACGTCGAGCTGGAGCGACTGGGTCAGCACCTTCACCGCCTCCTCGGCGCGCGCGTTGCGCAGCGGGAACGTGCGGATCACCGTCTCCTCGGCGTTCGCGGGCGCGTCGAGCCGGTCGATGAGCGCGCGCACCTGCTCGAACTGCGCGGCGGGAGCGCTCACGAGCACGGAGTTCGTGCGCACGTCGGGCGTCACCTGCACGCCGCCCGCGGTCGCACGGCTGCGGAACTGCTCGGCGACGAGCCGCGCGATGTCGACGGCCTGTCCCTTGCGGAGGACGACGATGTCGCTGCGGCGCTCGCCGCCCGACTGCGGCTGGTCGAGCCGCGCGACGAGATCGCGCACGGTGGCGACGTCGTCCGCGCTTCCCGCGACGAGAAGCGCGCCACCCGATGCGCTCGGGACGATCGTCGCGCTCGTCGAGCCGCCGGCGGCGCCCGCCGCGCGGTCGTCGAGGAACTGGCGCAGCGTCTGCGCGAGTTCGGCCGGCGCCGCGAACTCGACCGGAATCACCGCGGTCTCGCGATCCTCGGCGACGAGCGTCTTCTCGAGCGACTCGAGCAGCGACTTCACCTCGCCATGCTGCGCGTCGGTCGCGCGCACGACGAGCTGCCGCGCCTTCGGCACGGCGATCACGCGCGAACCCGCGGCGGCGCCCTGCGCCTCCCAGGGCCGCTGCGGACGCTCGCCGAGCGTGTCGCGCACGAGCGCCGCGACCTGCTCGATGTCTCCCGACTTCGCCACGTACGTCCGCACCGAACGCGCCTCGCCCTCGGCGGGCGCGACGTCGAGCGTCGCCACGATCTCGCCGACGAGCGCGAAGCGGTCGCCGCGACCGACGACGACGAGGGCGTTGCGCTTCTCGTCGGCGCGCACGGTCGCCGCGTCCTCCGCGGTGGCCGCGCCGCTCTCCGAGAGCATCGCCTCGATCGTGCGCGCGAGCTCGCCCGCGCGCGCGTGGCGGAGCATGAACACCTTGAACTCGTACCCCGCCGCCACCTCGGGCGCGTCGAAGCCCTTCACGAGCTCCTCGATCTCGGCGAAGTCGGCGTCGCCCGCGGTCACGAAGAGCGTCGAGCTCCTCGGATCGCCGACGATCGACACGACGCGCTGCACGCGGCCGCGCGCGGAACCCGCGAGCTGCGCGCGATCGTCGAAGAGCTTCTGGAGCGCCTGCGCGACGCGCGTCGCGTCGGCGCGCTCGAGCCTCACCTGCCGGATCGGGAACTGCCGCGAGCCCGCGCGGTCGAGCTCGCCCACGACCGACCGGATCTCCCCGAGCACCTCGGGATCGGCGCGCACGAGGAGGACTCCCGCCGCATCGTCCGCGACCACCTGCGTGCGCTCGCGGCGCGCGGCGTCGTCGCCGACGACGAGCTTCGCGACGTTGGCCGCGACCTCGCTCGGCCGCGCGAACGCGAGCGCGATCGTCTCGAGCGGCGCGCGCGCGCCCGAACCCGGTTCGTCGAGCCGCGCGACGATGCGCTCGACCTCGGTCGCGAACTCGCTCGCGCCCGAGACGACGAGCGTGTTCGTGCGCTCGTCGGCCGCGAACTCGGGCGTCGCCACGACGATTCCCTGCTGCGAGAGCGTGCGGCCGCGTGCGGCGAAGATCTGGGTGAGCGTGGCCGCGAGCTCCTTCGCCCGCGCGTGCCGGAGCGGCAGAAGCCGCATCTCGGGCGCGATCGCGCGCTCCTCGCGGTCGGTGAACGCGATGAAGCGGTCGGCAAACGCGATGGCGTCGGCGGACCCGACGACGGTGATCGCGTTCGAACCCTTCTCGACCAGGACGCGCATCCGCGATGGATCGAACGCGACCTCGCGATCGCCGCCTTCGGCGAAGCCCGGGATGTCCCCCGCGAGCGTCACCGCGAGGGAACGCAGACGCGCACCGCCCGACGACCCCACGGAGGTGCCGGTCACCGCGCGCAGCGCCTCGGCCACGCGATCGGCTCCGGCGTTGCGGAGGAGGTAGCTCTTGACGACGACGGTCTCGGTCTGCTGGCTGCGCGCGAGCGTGGCCACCAGCTGCCCGACGGCCTCGAAATCGCGGTCGGTCGCGACGACGAGCAGCGAGCGCGTCTCGGGATCGGGCACGATCGCCACGCGCTTCGCGAGATCGCCGGGCGCGCCACCCGCGGGGGTCATGCGCGCGATCGCACCGGTCACGACCGACGCGAGCGCGGTCGGATCGCTCGATGCGGGCAGCCGGATCGCACGGACGCGCGAGCCCTCGCCCGGCAGCGCCTTCGACGCCTGCTCGACCAGCTTGAGCGCGCGCTCGATCTCGCGCTGCGAACCGAGGAGGACGAGCGAGTTGGTGTCGCGGTCGACCGCGACGGTGACGCCGGAGTCGTCGGCGGACGCGGAACCCGCGGCGGCCGACGTGTCCGCCGCGACCGGCGGCACCGCGGCGGCGACCTGCGCGAACGCCGACGCGACGAACGCGAGGCGCGCGGGAAGGACCGGCGGCCACGCGGGCGACGGATCGCGCTCACGATCGACGCGGATCGCGTGATGCCCGAGATCGGCGGATGCGCGCGAGCCCGGCGTGGCGGTGCCGCGCGGCACCGCGCGCGACTGGCCGCCCTTCGGCGCCTCGCCGTTCTCACCGCGTCCATTCTCACCACGTCCGGGACCCGACGGCTCCGGCGTGGGCTTCTCGGGGTCGTAGCGCTTGAGGAGCTCCTCGACCGAGATCACCTCGACGTCGGCGTCGGAGGATTCCATCAGGCGCCGCAGGAGCCGCGCCATGTCCTCGGCATCGCCCTTCGACGGATCGAGCGGGACCGATCGCAGCGTGCGCGCGCCGGCGATGGTCGCGCCGTCGAGCTTCGAGACGATGCCCTCGATCGTGGCGAACTGCTTCTCCGTCGCGCGGATGAGGAGGCTGTTGCTCGCGGCGTTCGGGCGGATCACCGGCGGCGTCTCGGTGCCGTCGTCGGTCTCG
>JBIIYI010000190.1:0-5971 GCA_044346895.1 Phycisphaerales bacterium | reverse complement strand
GACGCGTACCACATCGCCGCGCCGGACGAGCAGGGCTCGGGCGCGTACAAGGCGATGGAGACGGCGCTGCGCGACGCGAACCTCTCCGTGTCGGACGTCGGCTACATCAACGCGCACGGCACCTCGACGCCGCTCGGCGACAAGGCCGAGGTCGGCGCGGTGAAGCGGCTCTTCGGCGACCACGCCTACAAGGTGGCGATGAGTTCGACGAAGTCGATGACCGGCCATGC
The DNA here is from genome assembly GCA_044346895.1 of Phycisphaerales bacterium. GTDB lineage: Bacteria > Planctomycetota > Phycisphaerae > Phycisphaerales > SM1A02 > QWPT01. The sequence goes on along the minus strand of JBIIYI010000190.1, from coordinate 5,741 downwards.
GCTCGGAGCCGCCGGCGGCATCGAGACGATCCCCACCATCATGGCGATCCACGAGGGCGTGCTCGCCCCGACGATCAACCTCGACAACGCCGACGAAGGGTTCGACCTCAACTTCGTCCCCAACGTCGCGCAGGAGGCCCGGGTGAACGTCGCGCTGAACAACACGTTCGGCTTCGGCGGCCACAACGTGAGCCTCGTCTTCCGACGTCTGATCTGACCGGGCGTGGGGCGCACGATCCGACGCGCCGCACCCATCGGGTGCTGCCGGGCGTCGGCGGATGCCTGTGAAGGCGCAGGCCCCTCGCCTCGCCTCGCCGGCCTACTCCGGCCCTCTTCCGCCCTCCTTTTCGACCCACACCGCCCGGCCTGCGGATTTCCTCCGAGATGCCGTGGTCGGCGGGTACGGACCGCGCCCCGGACGGTCGATTTCCGCCGCTCCGACCGAACGACGCGCGCGTGCTCGCGGATTGTCGGGACGCCGCGGATGGCGCCAAAGGCACCCCGTCCGCTTGGCCGATAAGAGCCCCATGCCCAACGACCTTGCCCGCATCCTCAGGCTCGAGGTTCCGCTGATCGTGCAGATCGCGGAGCGCCGGATGCCGCTTTCCGAGGTGACGGCCCTCACGCATGGCTCGATCATCGAACTCCCGAAGCAGATCGAGGAGGAGCTCGACGTGCTCGTGAACAACAGCCGCATCGGCTCCGGCCGCGCGGTCAAGGTCGGCGAGAACTTCGGCGTGCGCCTCACGCAGGTCGGCGCGTTCGGCGAGCGTGTCGCGGCCCTCGGTGGCTGACCGACCGCCGCCGCGCGCCGCTTCGCGATCCGTCGATCGACGCATCCCTGCGTTCCGTTTCGTCCCCTTCGTCCCGTGAGAATCCCCCCGCTGCGCGTCAGCGCCGAGAGTAAGGTCCCGCCATGCCACGCAACATCCCAGTCGGAAACGGCGAGATGCTCGTCGCCTTCGACGACTCCTACCGCATGCGCGACCTCTACTGGCCGCATGTCGGCCAGCCGAACCACACCGGCGGCCACCTCCAGCGCTTCGGCGTCTGGGCGGACGGGCAGTTCGCGTGGATCGATGCACCCGGCTGGACGCGCGACCTCCGCTACAAGCCCGACACGATGGTCACCGAGGTGCGGCTCCGCCACGAGCGACTCGGCCTCGAGCTCATCTGCAACGACGCGGTCGACTACTGGAGCCCCGTCTACTTCCGCCGCGTGGTCGTCACCGACATCCTCGGAAAGCCGCGCGACGTGCGCGTCTTCTTCCACCACGACATCAGCGTGAACGAGTCGCCCGTCGGCGACACGGTCATGTTCGACCCGCAGACCGGCGGGCTCGTCCACTACAAGGACAACGTCTACTTCCTCCTCAACGGCTGCTCGTCGGGACGCTTCGGCGTCGACCACTGGGCGACCGGCGCCAAGCGCATCGGCGACGCCGAGGGCACGTGGCGCGACGCGGAGGACGGCCTGCTGTCGCGGCACTCGATCGCGCAGGGATCGGTCGACTCGACGATCGGCTTCGGGCTCGCGCTGTCGCCGTGGGGCTCGGGGTCGATGCACACGTGGCTCGCGGCGGGCCGGACGCACGAGCAGGTGATCGCGCTCAACGACAAGGTGCGCATCAAGTCGCCGCAGCGCATGATGGACCGCACCGAGGCGTACTGGCGGCTCTGGGCGCTGAAGGAGCCGCTCGACCTCTCGCCGCTCCCCGAGCGCCTGCGCGACATGTTCGTGCGCAGTCAGGTGATCTGCCGCACGCAGATCGACAACGGCGGCGCGATCATCGCCGCGAACGACTACGACATCACGCACTTCGCGGGCGACACGTACTCGTACATGTGGCCGCGCGACGGCGCGCTGGTCTCGCACGCGCTCGTCCTCGCCGGGCACGGCGAGATCTCGCGCAACTTCTTCCGCTTCTGCGAGCGGGTGATCACGAAGGACGGCTACTTCCTCCACAAGTACAACCCGACCGGAACGCTCGCGTCGAGCTGGCATCCGTCGGTGCTCGACGGCGAGCGCGTGCTCCCGATCCAGCAGGACGAGACCTCGCTCGTGATCTGGGCGCTCAGGCGCCACTTCCAGGTCTTCCGCGACGTCGAGTTCATCAAGACGACCTACAACACGCTCGTCGTCGAGCCGGCGAACTGGATCCTCCGCTACCGCGACCACAACGGGCTGCCGCTGCCGTCGTGGGATCTCTGGGAGGAACGGCGCGGCGTGCACCTCTTCACCGTCGCGTCGACGATCGGCGCGCTGAAGGCGGCGGCGAGCTTCGCGCAGGACATGGGCGCGTACGACCGCGCGAGCGAGTTCAACGAAGGCGCCGAGCGCATGCGCGGCGCGATGATCCGGCACATGTGGGAACCCGAGCGCGGCCGCTTCGCGCGCATGGCGACGCCGCTTTCGGACGGCACCTACCGGCTCGACATGACGATCGACTCGAGCGCGTACGCGCTGTTCGCGTTCGGCGCGCTCGACGCGCGCGATCCGAAGGTCGTCGCGATGATGGAGGCGGTGCGCGAGCGGCTGTGGGTCAAGACCCACATCGGCGGCATCGCCCGCTACGAGAACGACTACTACCACCGGGTCGAGCATTCGAACCTGAAGGACGTCCCGGGCAATCCGTGGGTTATCTGCACCTTGTGGGTGGCGCAGTGGCTGATCGACTGCGCCGAGACGGTCGAGCAGCTCGAACTCGCGCTGCCGTACCTCCACTGGACCGCCGACCGGGCCTACCCGTCCGGCGTCTTGGCGGAGCAATTCGACCCGTATTCGGGCGCGCCGATGTCGGTCAGCCCGCTCACCTGGTCGCACGCGACCGTCATGATCGTGACGATCAAGTACCTCCTGAAGCATGCGCAGCTGACCGGGCGTCCGTCCGGCAGCCTCGCCGAGCGGGCGCTCGGAAAATCGCGATGATGCCCGCCGTTCGGGGCGAATCCGTGCGCCGGATTCCCCGAAGCCTCCCCGCCCGCGGTCGTTGCGGGCTCTGTCACCTTTTCCCTCCCGTGCACGCACCGAGCCATGCTTCCACTCGACCGGCAGTTCGCTGACACCATCGACGGCGTGGGCCGTGCGCTCGCCGAGTGGTCGATAGGTCTGCTCTTCGAGCGGAACCCCGGTCTCGAGGCGCGCTATGGCGACCAGGCGCGCGCGCTCTGGAAGGGCGAGATGATGAATCGCCTCCAGTACCTCGCGGAGGCGATCGCCGCGGACCGTTCCGTCATCTTCTCCGAGAGCGTCCAGTGGGCGCGCGCGGCGTTCCTCGCCCGCGAGATGGAGCCGAACGACCTCGTCGAAAGCCTGAAGGCGCTCGAGGAGACGGTGCGCGCGGAACTCCCCGCGCAGGTCGCGTCGCGTGCGGGTCGGTTCATCGCCGAGTCGATCGCCGCGCTCGAGCGAGCCCCTGAGGAGCCCAGCGTGACCGAGTCGTCGCTCGACGACCCCGGCGTCGACGGCACGCGCGCGCGGCTCTACCTGATGCGCATGCTCGAGCGGAAGCAGTCGAAGGCGGTCGAGGTGCTGCTCGAGGCGGTGCGCGACGGCCGCACGGTCGCGCAGGTCTACGAGACGGTGATCGCGCCGGCGCTCGTCGAGGTCGGCCGCATGTGGCACCTCCGCGAGGCGACGGTCGCCGACGAGCACTACGTGACCGCGGCCACGCAGTCGGCGATGTCGGTGATGCGGTCGAAGCTCCCGACGGGCAACTCGAACGGCAGGTGGGCGCTCGCCGCGAGCGTCGGCGGCGATCTGCATGACGTCGGCATCCGCATGGTCGCCGACCTCCTCGAGTCGGAGGGCTGGCAGGTCGACTGCCTCGGCGCGAACATGCCGACGATCGACATCCTCGACCACATCCGCGACGACGTCGCCGACACCGGCGACGGCACCGCGAGCCGCGTGAAGTTCGATCTCATCTGCCTCTCCGCGAGCACAGGTCTCGTCGTGCGCTCGATCGCCGACGCGATCTCCGCCATCCGGCGTGAATGCGGCGGCGAATGCCCGGCGATCCTCGTCGGCGGCGGCCCCTTCCGCGCGATCCCCGACCTCTGGAAGGTCGTGGGCGCCGACGGCTGCGCGCTGACCGCGAGCGACGCCGTCCGCGCCGCCGCCCGCGTGTGCGGGTGAGGGTGCGGGACCCCACCGCTACACTCGCCTCCATGTCGGCGAACGCGCCCTTCCCCGCTCCGCAATCCGCCCCGCTTTCCGCGATCGAGCGCCTCCGCGCGCGCGTGATCGAGCGCTGCGAGCGCTGCCGCGCGGAACGCGCGGTCGGCGCGAAGACTCCGTGCCGCTGCAGCGAGCCGCGATGGCAGCCGTTCTGCACGCGCTGCGCGCGGGCGTTCGACGCGGCCGGCACGATCGGCACCGGCGACGCATCCGTCGCGCAAGGCGTCGCGCAAGGTGTCGCGCAAGGTGTCGCGCAAGGCATCGCCGGCGTCTGCCCCTCCTGCCTCGAGACGGCCCGGACGAACGGGGCGAAACTGAAGGCGGCGCTCGACGCCCGTCTCGCCCGCGACGGCGGACTCGCCGGCGCGATCGCCGCGAGCGCCCGTCTCGAGGCACGCGTCGCGGACACGCTCGCCCAGTTCGGGATCGCAGGCGTCGTGCCGCCGCTTCCGCCCTTCGCGGAACGCCTCGCCGACCCCGCCGCGCCCCTCCCGCCCGGCGCCTCCGCATCGCGCGCGAAGATGGCCGCGATCTCGGAACTCAGGCTCGAGGCCACGGCCGTCCGACTCGCCCTCGACAAACTCGGCTACCTCGGCCAACCCGTCGAGACGAAACTCGCGCGCGCGGCCTCCGAGACGGCTGCCGCCGCCCGCGTGCTCGCCGCGTGGATCTCCCCTCCCGACATGTCCGGTTCGGCCGGGCCCCTCGCCGCCGACGGCGCCCACGAGGGGGAGCTCCGAGCGGCCTCCGAAACCCTCGCGGGCGGCCTCTCAGCCGCCATTCCCCTCCTCGACTCGATCCGCAACCGCGACCTCTCGCGCCTCGTCGAGGCCGTCGTCCGCCGCGATCGCGCCGTCCGGCAGTGCGGATCCGCGCTCGGCGTCGGGTGACGCGCGGGACGGCTGCCACCCGCCCGGACGCGGCAACACGCGCCGCCGGCGCGCACTGTGGCGAGAAACACCCCGAATCGCCGACCTATACTCCGCGATCATGTCCATCCTTCAATCCTCCAACCCCGTTCTCTCCGATTCCGCACTCGACCGGATGGTCGCCATGAATGGCGGCGTCGCCCGGTCCAACACGGCGTCCGTGCAGGGCGTCATGGCGAAGACCGGCCTCTGCACCGTGCTGGCCGTCGCGGCAGGTGCCGTCGGCTACTACTACGTCGCGGCCAATCCGACGCTGACGATGGTGGCCTTCATCGGGTCGCTCGTCGTGTCGCTGATCGCCTTCTTCGCCCTGATGGCGAAGCCGGGGCTCGCGATCGTGGTCGCCCCGGTCTACTCGATCACGCAGGGCGTCGTCCTCGGCACGCTCAGCTGCCTGCTCGAGGGAATGCTCGCCTCGCGCGGAGTCGTCGCGGTCGGCGGCCTCGCCCTGCAGGCCTTCATCATCACGGGAAGCCTGATGGCGACGATGCTCGCCCTCCACACCTTCGGCATCCTGCGCGCCGGCCCGCGGTTCACGTCGGTGCTCACGCTCGTGACGCTCGGCCTCATGGTGTCGATGCTCATCGCGTGGGTCGTCAGCCTGTTCGGCGTGAACATGCCGTTCCTCAACC
>JBIIYI010000189.1:0-5978 GCA_044346895.1 Phycisphaerales bacterium | reverse complement strand
GGCCGCGTTGCCGGAACCCTCGGGAGTCGACTGCGCCGCCTCCGGTTCCGGGAGCGCGAACACGGCGACCAGGCCGATCGCGAACGTGGCGATCACCGGCGCGAGCGAGCCGACGCGCGCCCTCGGTGCGAGGAAGAGCGCGTTGGCGAGGAGGAGCGCATCGATGAGGAACATCACGCTCGCGGGCAGGCTCTGCTTCCCGAAGCAACCGCAGCCGCCGGTCAGCGCCTCGACGACGCCGTCCTTCATCGCGGTCGTGACCATGGCGTATCCGAGGATCGCGCAGAAGAGGGAGAGCGTCAGGATCGCGAGCAGGCGGGCGTAGCGCGCGGACAGCAGGATGCCGAGCGCGAGGAAGATCTCCGCGCCGATGATCGCGCGGAGCGACCAGGTCAGCAGCAGTTCCGGATCGACGGTCGTCGACTTCATCACCCACTGGAGGAGCGAGAGGATCGGTCCGGGAAGGAGGTTGGGATTGAACTCCCAGGCCTTCATGAACGCGCCGTAGCCGATCCACGCCGCCGTCGCGCCGTGCAGGAGCACGAGCGACGGAGTCCTCAGCGACGAGCCCGGCGCGGGTGCGGTGGCGGTGGCGGTGGGGCTGGCGGTCGGGCGCGATGCGGGCGACTTGGACGGCATGGGCGGTGTTTCCGGGACGGTTTCCGGAGGATGTTCCGGTAGGGTCGGGCGCCCGAGGGGAAATCGGCGCGACCGAGGTGGGGTCGGATTCTAAGGACGGCGCATCCGTCGGTTGTGCAGACGGAGGTGAAGTCGGCAAAGTCGGTCTGTGAGGATGAGGATCGCAAGCGGTGTCGCTTCAGCGGACGCATCCCGAAACCGGCAGATGCCCGTCGGGAACTCCGGGGACGCATCCGCACGATGACCCGTGGCGAAGCGCTCGCCCATGCCTCGCCGGACCGGTCCCTTCGAGTCTTCCGTCTTCCTCGACGAGCTTGCCGCGCGCGCGTCGGCGGGCGGGGGCAAGCGGCGCGCCGGCAGCAGTCTCGTCGTCGTGCTGCCCGATCAGTTGACCCTCGAGGTCGGGCCGCTCGCCGACGCCGCTCCGGCGGACACGACGGTGATCCTCGTCGAGAGCCTCGAGTGGTTCGCGCGTCGTCCCTACCACCGGCAGCGCATCGCCTGGATCCTGTTCTCAATGCGCAAGTTCGCGCTCGAGGCCGCGGATCGCGGGTTCGACGTCGAGGTCCTGTCCGGAGATGCTCCGATCGTCGAACAACTGCGCACGCGGCTCGCTCGTGCCGGGCGACCGGCGCGGATGATGGATCCCGCCGAGCGCGAGATGCGCGCCGAACTCGCGCCGCTCGTCGCTTCAGGCTCGATCGAGATCGCTCCGCACGCGGGATTCCTCACGGCCTCCGCGGACCTCGATGCCGCCGTGACCAGCGAAGGCTGGCGCATGGACCGCTTCTACCATGCGGTACGGCGTCGGACCGGAATTCTCATGGAGGGCGGCAAGCCGCGCGGCGGGAAGTTCAGCTTCGATGCGGAGAATCGGAAGCGCTGGGACGGCAGACCCGCGGCGCCCACGCCGCCGGTCTTCCCGGGATCGATGCTGCGCGAGGAAGTCGTGCGCATCATCGAGTCGACGTTCTCGCGGCATCCCGGCACGCTCGACATCGCGAGCATTCCGGGCACGCGCGCGGAGATCGACCGGATGTGGACGTGGGCGAAGCGCTCATGCCTCCCGGCGTTCGGTCCCTACGAGGACGCGATGAGCCGCCTGAGCCGCGGCGTCTTCCACACCCGCATCTCGCCGCTGATGAACCTCCATCGCCTGCTGCCGCGCACGGTGGTCGACGACGTCGCGGCGCTCGAACTTCCGATCGCGAGTCAGGAGGGCTTCATCCGACAGGTCCTCGGCTGGCGCGAGTTCGTCTATCAGGTGCATCGTGCGACGGATGGATTCCGGAAGGGCTGCCGCGCCGGCGAGGAGCCGCTGCCGCATCCCGGCGACGGTGGGTTCCGGCGCTGGTCGGGTGAAGCCTGGCGGCCGGCCGTTGCGCCGCCGCCTGGAGTCGACGGCGGAGCGCGCCCGAATCTCCTGCGCGCCGACCTGGGCGTGCCGTCCGCCTACTGGGGTCGTCCGAGCGGGCTCGCGTGCCTCGACGACGTGGTGGGAGACGTGTGGGCCGAGGGCTGGAGCCACCACATCACGCGGCTGATGGTGCTTGGGAACATCGCGACGCTTCTCGGCGTGTCGCCGCGCGAACTCTGCGACTGGTTCTGGATCGCCTACATCGACGCCTGGGACTGGGTGGTCGAGCCGAACGTGCTCGCGATGGCGACCTACGCGACGCCGGGCATGACCACCAAGCCCTACGTCAGCGGCTCCGCGTACCTCGAGCGGATGGGCGATTCCTGTCGTTCCTGCAAGTTCACGCCCGGCAAGGACTGTCCGCTCGGTCCGATGTACTGGGCGTTCCTCGCACGCAACGAACCGATCCTCAAGGACAATCTCCGCATGAAGCTGCCGCTTGCGAGCATGCGGGCGCGGCCGGACGATGCGCGCGCGCGCGATGCCGGGACGTTCGTCGCGCTGCGCGACGTCCTGATCGGCGGCGTACCCATCGGTACGACCGCGAGGCGAACGACCGACGACTGAGAGACCACGATGGCCCAACCTTCGCAGTTCACGAAGTCGAGTGCGCTCGACGTCTCCCGGCGGGCGCTCGCCGACTGGCATTTCCGGCCCGGAGCGATCCATCGGCTGATTCCGCCGTGGGAACGGATCGCCGTCCTGCGCGAGGCGACGCCGCTCGTGGATGGCGCGCGCGCCGAGATCGAGATCCGCAAGGGGATCTTCCGCACGAAGCTCGTCGCGCTCCACCGCGAGTGCGTGCCGGGTGAGCAGTTCGTCGACGAGCAGGAGTCGGGGCCGTTCGGCTCGTGGCGGCATCTCCATCGCTTCGGGGATCGCGCGTCGGGATCGACACTCGAGGACCGGATCACCTACGTCCCGCCGTTCGGCATCGTCGGGCGAGTCGGCGGCGGGTTGTTCCGCCGCGAACTCGAGCGCCAGTTCGCGTTCCGGCATGCTCGCACCCGCGAGGATCTGCGACGTCACGCCGAGTTCGAGGCGCGCTTCGGTGCCGCTCGCCTGCGTGTCGGAGTGACCGGTGCCTCGGGGCTGGTCGGCCGGCAGCTGTGCGCCTTCCTCTCGACCGGCGGGCACGACGTCGTCCGATTCGTGCGTGGAGCGGCGCGCGGCTCCGCCGAGCGCACCTGGAATCCACGCGATGCGCAGGGCGGACTCGATCCGGCCGCGGTCGAGGATCTCGACGTCGTCATCCACCTCGCGGGCGAAGGCATCGCCGACGGCCGCTGGAGCGCGGCTCGCAAGCAGTCGATCCGCGAGAGCCGCACGGTCGGGACGGCCGCGGTCGCGCGGGCCATCGCCGCCGCGCGGACGAAACCGAAGGTCTTCGTGTCGGCGAGCGCGATCGGCTTCTATGGGAATCGCGGCGACGAGCGCGTCGATGAACGGAGCGCGCCGGGCACGGGCTACCTCGCGGATGTGGTCACCGCGTGGGAGGACGCGACGGTCGCCGCCCGCGACGCGGGGGTGCGTACGGTGCATGCGCGCGTCGGCGTCGTCCTTTCGGCGGCCGGTGGGGCGCTCGCGAAGATGCGGCTTCCGTTCCTCATCGGAGCCGGCGGGCCGATCGGCAGCGGTCGGCAGGGGATGAGCTGGATCTCGCTCGATGACCTCGTGGCGGGGCTCGTCTTCGTCGCACGGAACGAAGCGATCCGTGGACCGGTGAACCTCGTCGCGCCGGCGGCGCTCCCGCAACGCGAGTTCGCGCGGGTGCTCGGGCGCGTGCTGCGCCGGCCGGCGATCGCGCCGCTCCCGGCGCCGGTCGTTCGGATCCTCTTCGGCGAGATGGGCGAGCGCCTCCTGCTCGACGGGGCCTTTGTCCTGCCGTCCGTACTCGGGCGCGAGGGATTCCGCTTCGCGCATGCCTCGCTCGAGGACGCGCTCCGGCTCGAACTCGGCTGCCTGCGAGAGGATGCCCCCACGGCGGTTTCGGCGGAGGCGGCCCGATGACGAGCAAGGCGATCTGGTGGATCCGGCGCGACCTGCGCCTCGACGACAACCCCGCGCTTCAGAAGGCGCTCGGTGCGAAGTCGCTGCTCCCGGTCTACATCCACGCGGACGAGGAGGAGCGCCCGTGGTCGCTCGGCGGGGCGCAGAAGTGGTGGCTCGCGCGCAGCCTCGCGGCGTTCGCGCAGTCGCTCGAGGCTGCGGGCTCGAGGCTCGTGATCCTGCGCGGTGAGGCGGCACCCATCCTCTCGGATCTCGCGACGAAGCATGATGTCGACCTCGTCGTCTGGAACCGACGCTTCGAGCCCGCGACGCTCGCCCAGGAGCGGCGCGTCGAGGCCGCGCTTGATGCGAAGGGCGTGGCGTGGAGCGCGTTCTGCGGCAACCATCTCCTCGACCCCGAGGAGGTCGCGACGAAGGAAGGCCGTCCCTATCAGGTGTACACGCCGTTCTCGCGCAACGTGCGCGCGCGTCCGGCGCCGGGAAAGCCGCGCGGCAGGCCCTCGACGCTGCCGTCTGCCGATGGCGCGCCCGCGGGTGCTTCGATCGCGTCGCTCGACCTCGAGCCGAAGCCGGATTGGGCCGCTGGATTCCGCGAGCGTTGGAATCCCGGTGAGGAGACCGCGCTCCTCCGCCTGCGCGGCTTCGCAGGCGGCGCGCTCGCGAACTATCCCCTCGGACGCGACGTGCCCGCGGAGGATGGAACGAGCGCCCTCTCGGCGCATCTTGCCTTCGGCGAGATCGGCATCCGGCGCGTCTGGCATGCCGCGCAGGCATCGACCGCGGCCGCACCGGAGAGCATCGACAAGTTCCACGCCGAACTCCTCTGGCGCGAGTTCGCGACGCACGTCCTCTACCACTTCCCGAAGACCGACCTCGCGCCGCTCCGCGGCGAGTACGCGCGCTTTCCGTGGCGCGACGAACGGGCGACGCTCGAGGCGTGGCGCCGCGGGCGCACGGGCTACCCTCTTGTCGACGCGGGCATGCGGCAACTCTGGACGACGGGCTGGATGCACAATCGCGTGCGCATGGTCGTTGCGAGCTTCCTCGTGAAGCACCTGCTCCTTCCGTGGCAGGAAGGGGCGCGGTGGTTCTGGGATACGCTCGTCGATGCGGATCTTGCGAACAACTCGCTCGGCTGGCAGTGGGCCGCGGGTTGCGGCGCGGATGCGGCGCCGTACTTCCGCATCTTCAATCCGACCTCGCAGGCGGAGAAGTTCGACGCGACCGCGGCGTACATCCGCCGATGGGTGCCGGAACTGTCGCGGGCCTCGGCGCCGCTCGCGATCGCGCCCTTCGATGCGCCGCCTCTCGCGCTGCGAAGCGCGGGAGTCACGCTCGGGGTCGAGTATCCGCACCCCGTGGTCGAGCATGCGCGCGCGCGCGAGCGGGCGCTCGCGGCGCTGGCCTCGGTCAGCCGGAAGGGCGCCGGGGCGTGATGCGCGGCGTTGCCTCCAACTCGATTGCGGGCATGACGGAGCGCGCGCGCGCCCTGTCTCGCGCGATCTTCACGCGCGGATGTCTCGCCGGCATCGTCGTCCTCGGCGTGCACGGCACCGCCTTTGCGCGCGCCGTCGCGCCTCCGGCCGATCGCGGCGACCTCGCCGCCGCGTACCTGCGCTTCGAGCGTGCGGTCGCCGCGGCGCCGAAGGACCCCGCGACGCGACGCGCGGTGAACGAGGGCTTCGACGCGTTGACCGGCGATTTCTTCGCCGGGCGCTTCGACCGTGCGCTCGACAGGCTCGCCGAGCTCGAGGGCGATCTCTCAAAGGAAGCGCCCGAGGCGCCTCGGCGCAGCGAGCGGAGGTTCCTCGCCGCGCATCGCATCGAGTTCTCGCCGCGCATCGCACGCGCCGACGACGTGCGGTCGATCGAGGTCCGCGCGATCGAACTCGAAGGCGCGGACCGCGATGCT
>JBIIYI010000188.1:0-6012 GCA_044346895.1 Phycisphaerales bacterium | reverse complement strand
TCGACTGTTTGTGCACGGTGATGCCGCATATCACGCGTGAAGAATGGCTTGCTGTCTGCGAGAGCGGACGCATCGTGAACGAAGATCACGCGCCCGTCGCTGCCGACAAGCTCGTTCGCGCGGGTGAACGCTATCTCCATCTCAAGCCTGCGCTCAGCGAGCCTGATGTCTGTGGCGACATTCGCATCCTTCACGAGGATGAAGCGATCATCGTCGTCGACAAACCCGCGCCGCTCCCCGTCCATCCAAGTGGCCGATTCAATCGCAATACGCTGCAGTACATCTTGAGTGAGGTTTGGTATCCGCTGAAGCCGCGGCCCGTGCATCGCCTCGACGCGAACACCACGGGTGTCACCGTGCTCTGCAAGACGCGCCTCTTCGCGAGCCTGGTGCAGCCGCAGTTCGAGCGCGGCGATGTGGAGAAGACGTACCTCGCCCGGGTGAAAGGACATCCGCCGCACGACGAGTTCCGCTGCGACGCGCCCGTGAGCGTCGCCGCAGGCAAACTTGGCGGGCGAACCGTCGATGAAGATGGACTCGACGCGCAGACCGAGTTCCGCGTGCTTGAGCGCAGCGTCGACGGCACCGCGTTACCTACGACGTTACTGGAGGTTCGACCGCTCACAGGCCGCACGAATCAGATCCGCGTCCATCTCTGGCATCTCGGCTTCCCGATCGTCGGCGACGCCGCGTATCTCGCGGATGGCGCGGTCGGTGAAACCCAAACGCTCGCGGTTGGCGACCCACCGCTTTGCTTGCATGCGCAGCGCATCGTCTTCACGCATCCGCTCACCAAAGAGCGCGTGACGTTCGAAGCAGATCGACCCGCGTGGGCCGTGCTCGAGAAGTCGCGCTGAGCGCATCAACGCGTATCGCGCGCGCGGGGTCATGACCCCATGCGCACGCAAACACGCGACGAGCGCTGCGCGACCGCGTTCCTAGGCGTGCTCACTCGTTGTCGAGGATGAAGCCTGTTCGAAAGGCGTTTTGCCGATCGCCGAAGGGCGCGAGCAACTCAAGCGCCGACCTCGGATCGTGCTTCACGCCGATGCCGTAATAGAACATCGCCGGAACGAGATCGCTCAATCCGATCTCGAGCATCATGTCGATCTCTTCCGCAGCGTCCGCACCGGCGTCCTCACCGACCGCCCCGCTCCCGTCGACACGCGCCACGATCGCCTTGGCGAGAACGATCTCTCCGCTCGGCTTCGCAAGTGTCGCCGCGATTTCCGCGTCGGCGATTCCCACCATCGCTGCAACGAGCTCGAGCCCCCGCTTCGTTGGGTGCTTGCCTGCTGCGTCGCGGAGAGACTCAAGTCCGCCCGTCGCGAACACCTCGACCGACTTCGACGCTTCGTCGAAGAGCGCGTCGTCGAGCGTGTGTGCGAGAAGCGCACCGTATGCCTGCTCCATGACAGATTTTCCTCGCAGCGACTGCTCGGCACGCTTGACCAAGCGGAGGTCGCAACCCTCGGCGTCGGACGTCTTCTTGAGTCGCCACAAAAGCAGCGGAGCCTTCTGACGCGCCGCCGCGCTTGCCTCCGGTGACGAGCGATTTTCGATCGCCGCCAGAGGCACGAGTGGTTGCTCCATCGCCGCCGCCGCGTGCATCCACACGAGCGCTTCGTCGATCTCGGCAACACGGTGTGGCAGCGCGATTGTCAGCGCGAACGCCCGTGCTGTCATCGCGCGCGGTGAGATCGTCCGGTGCGCAACCTCTGCAATCGCGCGATCGGCTGCGACGCAATAGGCCTCGGCCTGCACTTTTGGATCGACGATGTTTCCTGCCGCATCCTTCGGGGTGCCCGCACCCGCCGCTTTCACCAGCAGTTGCATTGCCCGTGGTCGGCTCTCGAAGAAGATGTCGATGTCCGCTGCAAGAACGACGCTCGCGAAGATCGCACCAGCAACGTCGCCTGCGTTTGCAGCTCGGATGAAGTTCTCCTTGGCAGCTTCGATGTCTTTGTCGCCGATGTTTGCGCGACCGAGATCAGACCACGCTGCGGAGAACCCTGCGTTGGCGGCGCGCTCAAGCAGTGCTCGCCCTCGCGCAGAGTCTTGCACGCCGAGGCGCCCCTCTTCGAGCGCGATCCCAAGTTCGCGCATGAAGCGAAGACTGCCCGCCGCTGCGCCTTGTTCGAGGAACGCGAGGTACTCCGCGTCGCTCCGATCCTTACGCGCGAACGCGAACGGCGTCGCCTGCCGCCCTGACTTCGAATCAACGCGCTTCTCCGGATCCCAACCGAGCGCCTCCGCCCTGCGCGCCCACCACTTCGAGAATACTTGGTTCGCTTCGACACCATGACCAAAGCCATACGCATCGCTGAGATCGATGCACGCAACGGCGTCGCCCGCACGTGCTGCCGCGCGCGTCGCGTTGATATCGACATTTGGATCGTTGCGACTCGGACGGACAAACAAGCCACACTTCAGCTCTTGTTGCGACATCTCCCGCCAACGCGCGGCGAGCGCCTGATCGCGCGCAACGCCTGTTCCATCCGCGTAGATCGAAGCAAGCGCGCTCATCGCTGGCGTAAATCCGCCAGCAGCGCTGCGGAGATATACCTCACGCGCTTCGACCAGATCATCGGCGGTGCCCGTGTCGTACTGGAGCGAAGCGCCGAGTTGATACATCGCCTCGAATGACCCGAGTTCACTTGCTCGCCGCAAGCACTGACGCTTTCGTGCAATGTCTGGTTCGAGTCGAGGATCCGCCTCTGCGTCGGTTCCGATCAACGACGCCAGTAGGACGAACGCGAACGATGAGCCCGCTTCCGCGAGCTTTGGATAGATCTCGAGTGCCGGACCTTGCACGGCAAACCCCGCCTGCTCCACGAGACTTCGCCAGAACACGGCACCTGCTTGGTCGAGTTCGATTCCGTAGCCGTTGCTCTGCGCAACGCAGAGGTCGAACATCGCACCCGCCTCGCCGCGCATCGCTCGCGCGATGGTCTCTTCGAAATCGAAGAGCACTGCACCTTGCCGTGGTTGGCTGTCCGCTTTGGCCTCGCTCATCTCAAGGCGACGCCCCTTCCCTCGCCGACCACGATCGACGTCCTCGAGCATGTCGGCGAAATCAGTGCGCCCAGTCTTGCGGAGGTGCGCGGCGATGCGCTCGAGTCCATCAGAGTCCGTCGTGTTGACCTGCGCGCCGGTGGACGCGTTCATCACCTGCGTCAACTGCACAGCCATATCGAACGCGTTGTCGAACATGTGTCGGTTGAGGAACCGCGCGATCCCCTCTGAGGCGAGCACGATTGACGCATCCGTCGGCCGACCTGGCCTGCACTTTCGAAGCGCGAACAGCCACTCTGACATCACCTTCAAGCGATTGTGGATGCCTCCAGTGAGTTGCGTGTCAGGAATGGCCATCGCCGCATTCCAGCGCAACGTCGCAGCCGCCAATGCATCTTCTGAAGTACTCGCGCGATATGCGCGAGGCTCGAAGCGCAGCGCAGGCATCGAGCGCGTCGCCACGATGGACGGGAGTTTCGCAAGCGCGATACTTGCATCTGGGAACCCCAAGTCGGATCGTGGAGGGTTCGACGCATACACCAAGCCTGCCTGTGGGAACGCAGTCCGTGTTTGAGGATGGGTGGTCGACGCCGTGAGATCGAGCTTATACCAGTCGACGAGATCGCGACTGAAACAGGTGTCGCTTCCGATCGTGAGGATGGCGACCCCGTTCGACGCAGAGAGCGTCGATTGGCCCCACGCAGTTCCGTTCCAGAACATCGCGCGCGGCATCGCAAACGACTCCCACGGTCCATCCCAATCGGCGCAGAGCAGGAAATCGGCGTCGGGAATAGCCGTTCCAGAAGGCATGCGGCCGTGGATCGCGAAGCGCGAGCCCGCCACCGCAAGTGCGCGTAGTTCAATGCCGTCGACACCCGCGAGCGGTCGCGTGATGTCCTTTTGCATCGCGACCTCAAGATCTTTCGTCCAAAGAAGAACAGGCTCCGCTCCCTGCTTCTGACCAAGGAAGGCCCAACCCATCGGCCCATGCACAAGCGAAGGCCCGCCCGCCGAGGCTTGCGTGAAGAGCGCGTGCGGGAACGTGAGTTCCTTCCACGTTGCGCCGCGGTCGCGCGTCCACGCGAGGACCGCGGGCGCGCTTGGCGTGCGCTGCTTCACTCCGACGAACGCCGCGATGTCGTCGACGCAGCAACCGCTGTCGACGTAGATCGGCGTGGTGATCTCGACGGGCTTCTCATTGGCGGCCGTCGAAAGCAGCAACACATTGCGTGAAGTTCCACGCGATTCAGGCGACATCGACCAGAGCCAGAGAGCGCCGGGCGTCGTACCGATGCCAAACGGTGCCTTCGGCATGCTCCAGTCGAGCACAGTGCGGAAGGAACGTCCATCGTCGGCGCGCGCGAAGCCACGTTCACTTGCGCCGTACCACTGCCCACCTTCGCAGACGATGTTGGAGAAGTACGTGGCTCCGGCAGGCAGACTCGCGGTTGTCGGATCGGACGCGATCGTCGGCGTGACGGGGTTGCGGACGACCTCTTCGATCGCACGACCTTCGTGTTCGCTCGTCGGCTTGCGATCAGGCCCGACACTAGAAGTGAGGAGTTCGACGCGACCGAGGTCGCGCACGTCGAGGCTTGCGAGATCGCCGAGACTGCGGAACGGCGCACGACGGACGCAGAGGACATCCTCAAACACCAACGGCTGGCGCATGGTGCAGATCGACCAAACGCGCCCCGTACCCGACGCGCGAACTTGCTTTCCAGGAAGTTGCCAATAGATCGTGCCTTCGCTGCCGATCGCAAGGAAGACCTGCGTCGGAACGAGGAGCGGCGCGAGGTCGGCATCAGGGATGATGGACTCGATCCAAGGCTCCTCGTTCGTACGACTGAATACTTGCTGGTTCATCGCGAGAGCGACGCGCGTGGATCCATCGACTTGTCCAGGCCCAACGGCGAGCGCGTAACTCGCCGGCGAAATGTGGCCCGAACGATCAAGCACCGGAACGCTCACGGATTGGAAATCGACGCGCGAGCCAGCGGGCCCAGCGTCGCCGATCGCCGCCTGCAACACGCGCACTTGCGGAAACACCCGGGTGAGCGATCGCGCGGAGAGAGTGTTCGCCGCACCCGCCGTGCCCGCCGCGTCTGCGCCGCCCGTCGCATCTCCGGCGTTCGACGGTACGAGGCTCCAACGCTCTTCGCGCTCGAGCATGTAAAGCACATCGCCTCGCATGTCGCAACCAAGCGCGACCGCAAGCGGCGTGCTCGAGTTGGGACGATTGGTCGGATATTCGGTCCAGCCACCACGACTCGCGGCGGTATTCGCAGCAGTGTTCGCGGCGATGTTCTCGCGAGCGGGCGAAGTGCGAATCGCCAACCACACGTTGCCGGCAGGGTCAGACGCGGGCACGCCGACAACGCCGATCGCGCCCCGACTCGTGGTGAACACGCGCGCGTGCAGATACTCAAGCGCAGTTTTTGGATCGGGTGTGCCTTCCCACGGAATCAGTTGCACCGTCGCACCCGCAACCCATGCACCCTCGGCGTTGACGGCAATCGATCGCGCTACTCCCACCCACGCGCGCGCCTTCGGAAACTCGCCGTGCCGCTTCGTCCAGCACCAGCCATCACTCACGAACGCAACGCCTTCGGCGCACGAAGCGACGGCAGAGTCGGATTCGACACGCGGGGATGGCGAAGGCGCTCGATCAGCGGTGGTCGCAGGCTTCAGCAGTTCCGATGCGAACCCTCGCGCCATTCTGCCTTGTGCGTTCCAGTACTCGATCGAAAGTCGATCATCGAGAGCGCCGATCCCTTCGAGTTGATTCCGGCAATCTGGCGGCATCGACTGCTCGGTCCACGATGATCCATCGCTGGTCGTGGCGATCGCTCCAAGTGAGGAGAACGCATAGAACCTTCCGTCCGCAAAGAACAACCTCACGACATCACTCGACGGATCGGGGAAGCAAACGACTTCACGGAAGTGCAACCAACCGTTGCCCTCATCTCGATACGCTCGCAGGAGACGACCTTCGAT
>JBIIYI010000187.1:0-6076 GCA_044346895.1 Phycisphaerales bacterium | reverse complement strand
GCCGGGTTTTTTCCGTGGCGCGGGAAGTCACGCCACGCGGCAAGGGGTTCGATCTCCACGCGAGGTTCTGTCTGGCGGATCCGCTGAAGGCCCGAAATCCGCATCGGCGCCCGGATGGCGAGGAGGCGAGACGAGGCCGTATCCGCAAAGATACGGCAAGTCGAAGCCGACGCCGCCAGCCGGAATGCCGGGCGGATTGAAGCCCGGAGGATCCGTCAGACGGAACCTAGCACCGGATTTCACCCGGGCCGCTTCGACGGGCAAGTCGGGCGCATTTGGAAACGCCCGAACGCCGGGCGGACGCATTCTCGGCCGCACGCCGCCCAAAGCTCGCCAGACCACCCCGGCCCGGCCCGCGGACAGTGGCGCACTGGTGCGGTCCATCCACCCCCACCACACGAGTCGCGCGCGCGACCCGGCGGTACCGCACCGAGCGTCGGCGCAGTGGCCGGGGGGTCGATCGAGGATTCCACGGAAACGGGCGGGAAACAGAGGGCGGCGACTCCTACGCGCCGAGCCCCCAACGCGAGAGCAGGATGCCGAGATCGGACGCGCCGATCACGCCATCGCCGTCGAGATCGCGGACCGGCGCGGTCACCGTGCCCCACGATGAGAGCAAGAGCGCCAGATCGGGCGCTCCGACATCGCCCGAAGCGTCGAAGTCGCCGAAGTTCCGGGCCGCGTTCTCGTACTCATCGCAGATGCCGTTCACGTTGGTGTCGGCGCACCAGCCGTGTTTCCACTCGAGCAGGGTGCCGCTCTTTCCCCCCGCCACGCCAGCGAGGACCACGGATTCTCCCGCGCGGTAGTAGCGGAACTGGGGAGCAGAAGCGAGCGACTCGCCGCCCTGCAGTTGAGTCCAGTTGCCCGTTATCTGCACCCGGCGCGCCTCGGCCATCACGAAAACTGCCTCGATCGTGAGGACGGCATTCGTTGGAGAAGTCCCGCCACCAAAGCCGTACTGATCCCAGTGGACCCCGGTCTGCGCGGGATGACAGATGAATCCGCTCTCTCCGGGGTACTGCACCCACGTTGGACAGTGTTGGAAGGTCGCAACGCCGCCGAGGCGCGTGTCCTCGATCCCACAGTCGGCGCTGCAGGGCGGAAAGACCGGTGGAGTGAAGTCGTAGCAGGGAAACGAGGTCGGCGGCGCGCACGCGCAGTTGTTCGGAAAGTTCGCCACCGCAGAAGTCGCGCGAATCCACATCGACGTCACGGGCATGATTCCCTGAACTGAATCCTGCACAGAACAATCCTGCGCTTGCGCGGGAGCGGCGACACCGAGATGCAAGGCCGCCAGCAACGACAGATGCGCCACGATGGCCTCGCATGCCCTCGCATGGCCGAGCCTCGAAGATCCTGATCTTCACCCTCACGGGGATGCTCCGCTCGATCGAAAGAACCTATGAGCGGTCCGCGACGACCACGGTCCCGCCAGCGCGAGCGGACGCGACGCGCACGCGGACGGAGACCGCCCGCGCACTTGAACGGGCCACTCCCGCGACGCACTGACACGCCTCTCGGAAAAATCTCCAGATCGCGGGTCGGGGTCGTGTGTGCGACCAATGCGCCCGCTCAAGTATCCTCCGAACGAGCGACGCTCCATGGAACGCCCCGGCGACATGATCGGCCCCTACCGGCTCGTCGAGCAGATCGGCTCGGGGGGCTTCGGCGTGGTCTGGAAGGCCGAGCGCCTCGAGCCGTTCCGGCAGGTGGTCGCGATCAAGGTCATCAAGGCGGGCATGGACACGCACGCCGTGCTCGCACGCTTCGACGCCGAGCGCCGCACGCTCGCGCGCATGGAGCATGCGGGCATCGCACGCGTCCTCGACGGCGGCATGACGGCCGCCGGACGCCCGTACTTCGTGATGGAGTTCGTCGAAGGCGTGCCGATCACGCGCTTCGCGGATGCCGCGCGGATCGACCTGCGCGCGCGTGTGGCGCTGCTTGCCGACGCAGCCGACGCCGTGCAGCACGCGCATGCGAAGGGCGTGATCCATCGCGACCTCAAGCCCTCGAACATCCTCGTCGCCCGCGACGAGCACGGCGCTCCCCGCGTGAAGGTGATCGACTTCGGCGTGGCGAAGTCGCTCGCAGACGACGGCGTCTCGCAGACGATGACCGAGATCGGCCAACTCGTCGGAACGCCCGAGTACATGTCGCCCGAGCAGGCCGACGCGGAGGGCCTCGACGTCGACACGCGGTCCGACGTGTACGGTCTCGGCGCCGTCCTCTACGAACTGCTCGTCGGCGCGCCGCCCTTCGGCGACTTCGCGGGCGCGACGGCGCGTTCGCCATCGACGGCGGGTTCGGGCGGAACGCGACTGCGCGCGGAGACGCTGCGCCGCGTGGCGGAGGAACTCCCACAACGGCCATCGACGCGCGTCCGCGGCGCGCCCGAAGCGGTCGCCTCCGACGTCGCCGCCGCGCGCGCGACCGATCCTGCCGCGCTCTCCCGCACGCTCGCCGCCGAACTCGAGTGGATCCCGCAGAAGGCGCTGCGCAAGGAGCCCGACGCGCGCTACGCGTCGGCCGCCGCGCTCTCGACCGACCTGCGCAACTGGCTCGACGGCCGCGCGCTCGACGCGGGCCCCGAGAGCGCGCTCTACCGGCTGCGCGCGCTCGCCCGGCGCAACCGCACGGCCGTCGCGGCCGCCGGATTCGCGCTGACGGCGCTCGTCGCCGCGGCCGGCATCTCGGGCTACTTCGCGTGGCAGGAGTCGATCGCGCGCGCCGACGCCGAGGCGAAGGCGGAGGAGGTCCGGCGCGTCGCCAACTTCCAGGCGCGGATCCTCGACGCGATCGAGCCGAACTGGGTCGGCGCGCAGATCATGCAGGATCTCGTCAACAATCACGCCGCCGTCCTCAAGGCGAACGAGCCCGACGCGGACACGCGCAAGGCGCGCCGCGAGAAGCTCTGGGCCGAGCAGGGACTCGTCAACCGTCCCGACCTCGGCCGCACCGTGATCGAGCGCTGGATCCTCGCGCCGACCTCGGAGGGCCTCGACGCCGAGTTCGCGAAGTACCCGGTGGCGGCGGCCGCGATGCGGCACATGCTTGCGAACCGCCGGCTCGCGCTCGGAGATCCGAACGCGGCGAAGCCCGACATCGAGCGCGCGCTCTCGGAACGGCGGAGGCTCCTCGGCGACCGGCATCCGGACACGCTCGACTCGATGCTCGTCGCGGGGCGCGTACTCGGGACGCTTGGAGAGTACGAGCCGGCGCTCGCGCTGCTCGACGAATGCGCGCGCGGCGAGACCGAAGCGCGCGGCGCGGAGGACCCCGTGACCCTCGTCGCGGCGCAGACGCACGCGAAGCTGCTCGCGCAGACCGACCCCGCGCGCGCCGTCGCGCGGCTCGAGGAGATCGTCGGGACCCGCCGACGACTGCAGGGCGCGGATCACGCCGAAACCGCGGGCGCAGAGCGCGATCTCGGAAGCGCGCTCGTTGCCGCCGATCGCGCCGCCGAGGCAGAGCCGATCCTGCGCGCCGCCTACGACGCGCGCGTGGCCTCGATGGGCGCCGAGGCTCCGGGCACCATCAACGCGCTCTTCGATCTCGTCACCTGCCTGCGCATGCGCGGCGCGACGGACGAGGCGATTCCGCTCGCGCGCGCCTGCGTCGCCGCTGCGAACAAGCAGCTCGGTGCGCGCAACTTCTCGACGCTCCACGCGCGCGGCACGCTGGCGCTCCTGCTCGCGGAGGCCCCGGATCCGTCCGCCCGCGCGGAGGCCGTCGCGCTCGCGTCCACGGCGCATGCTTCGGCCGAGAAGGCGCTCGGCGCGACCAACCCCACCACGCTCCACTGCCTGCTCGCCCACGTCCGCGCGCTCGACGCGAACGACGCGCGTGACGAGGCGGCGCGGCGCCTGTCCGAACTCGAGGAACGCATGGGGCAGGCGACGCCCGACGGGACGGCGTTCGCGCGCGAGGTGCGGCGCGTGCGCGACGCGCTCGATCGACCGCAGGATCCACGAACCGAAGGGAAGAAGGCATCGCCATGACATCGCGTCCGTCGCGTTCCCAGAAGACGAGAGTCGGCGCGAGATCCCGGTCGTCGGAGCAATCTCGCGGTTCCGCCGCGGCTCCGTCCGCCTCGCCGAAAGGCAGGTCGGACCGCGGGGACAGACCCGCTTCGGGCAGGACGACCGCGAAGGAGCCGATCGAGATCCACGCGCTGGTCGAGCGCAACTACGCGTCGCTGCGTCGGATCGCGCGGCGGAGCATCGCCGTCGCGAAGGCCGCCGACACCGTCTCCCCCACCTCGCTCGTCGCCGAATCCGTGATCCGGCTGATGAAGCAGCGGTCGCTTCCGCAGAACTCGTCGCACCTCTGCGGTCTCGCGACGATCCTGATGGCGCAGGCCGTCGCCGACCGCTCGAAGCTGCGTCGCGCGCAGAAACGCGGACGGGGCGTGAAGCCGCTGCCGATCTCGAACGACGTCGTCGACGACCGTCGGCGCGGCCGCGCCGCCGAGCGCGGCGGATCGATCTCGACGGCCGAGATCCTGCGCCATCTCGAGGTGCTGGGGGCGTCGATCCCGCGCACGATGGAGGTGGTCACGCTGCACCTCGTGCTCGGCATCCCGCTCGACCGCGTCGCCGAGATGCTCTCGATCAGCCAGCGCACGGCGTATCGCGAGCTCCTGAACGGCCGCGATCGCCTCGCGCAGCGGCTGCGCCTGAAGGAGGACGCGCGGTGACGCGCGGCGACGACCGGCTCGCGCGCATCGACGACGCGCTGCGGCGCCTCGGCGCGGAACTCCGCGAGGGCGCGGCGGCCGAGGCCATCCGCTGCGGCGACTTCGCGCTGGCGCGGCTGCTCTCCGAGGGCGCGGTCGGCGAGGTCTTCCTCGCGGTCCGGGCCGAAGGCGACGCGCCCCCACGCGAGGTCGCGATCAAGATCCTCAAGTCCGGCATCGGAGGCGACGAGTTCCTCAAGCGCTTCGAACGGGAGCGCGCGATCCTCGCGAAGCTCGATGCGCCGGGCATCGTGAAGACGATCGCCACCGGAACCGCTTCCGACGGCCGTCCGTGGTTCGCGATGCCGTTCGAACTCGGCGCGCCATGCACCGACGCGGCGAATGCGCGCCGGCTCGACCTTCCCGCTCGGCTGCGCGTCTTCGCCGAGATCTGCGATGCGGTCGCGGCCGCGCATGAGGCGGGCGTCGTGCACCGCGACCTCAAGCCGTCGAACGTGCTCCTCATCGAGCGCGGCGACGCGCTCGCGCCCTCGGTCATCGACTTCGGCATCGCGCGCGCCCTCGACGTGCCGCATCAGGGCATGACGCCGGTCGGCGTCGCGCATCGGCTCGGCACTCCCGACTTCATGCCGCCGGAGCAGTGGAAGTTCGGGATCGGCGCCTGCGACGCGCGCAGCGACGTCTTCGCGCTCGGGATGCTGCTGGGCGCGCTCGCGGCGGGCGTGGTGCCGCGCCGCGCGCGCGCGGATCCGGCGGATGGGAAGCGGCGCCGGAATCCGGCTCCGGGCGAACCGTGCCCCGCGACCGAGGCGTTCGATGCGCTCGTCGCGCGCGATCCGGTGGAGGCGGCGCGGACCGCGCGCATCCGAGGCGCGAAGGATGCGGCGGCGCTTCGCGCGCGTCTCGGACCCGTGGACCGGATCCTCGCGGCCGCCTGCGGGCCGCAGGAGTCGCGCCCGGCCGATGCGGCGGCGCTCGCGCGACTCGTGCGCGCGATCGAATCCGCGTGAAGCGGAAGACGACCGCTCTCGACGGAGGAGGATGTTCGCGAACTTCCGACGCCGCGGGGCATCGGTCACGAAGCCGAGTTCATGGTGCTGGCCTCGCCAGCCCGGGTTCAGTACGCGGGTCCAAGCGTGGGTCCACGCGCGGGTCCACGACGCAAACTCACGACGTGATGGGATCGAGGGGCGTCGTCGCCGCGGAATCCGCGACGGACGTCCTCGTGGCGTCGCACGTGGCGTCGCACGTGGCGTGCGAAGCCTCGGCGCCGGCGCGCCACCCGCTGCCTTCGCGGCCCGATCCCGGGCCCGCACCCCGACCATCGCCCCGACCCGCACCCCAACCATCGTCCCGACCATCGCCCCGGCGCTG
>JBIIYI010000186.1:0-6081 GCA_044346895.1 Phycisphaerales bacterium | reverse complement strand
AGACATGGACGGGCGCGCTGCGTGGGCTCGAGTTCTGCATCCCGATCGGCCTTTGCGAGGGGTGCGGCGTCTGGATGATCGCGCATCATTCCCACGAAAAGGGGCACGACCACGGGCACGATCATGGGCACGTGGCGGCGTCCGCGCATGCTGCGCATGAGGACTCGCATCGACACGCGCACGGCGCACCGCACGGCGTGAACGGAGCACCGCACGGCGTGAACGGAGCGCCGCACGGCGATTCGGGCTGCGTCTGCCACATCCACGTCGCGACGCCCGACGACGACACGCACCGCGGCAGTGCACCCGGCGCCGGACTCGTCCTCGTCACCGTCGACGCAGGTCTCTTCGAGCCGTGGCTCCTCGCCTCGCGCCTGACCGCGCCCATGCGCCGCGTCGCCGAACCTCCCGATCCGGATGCGCCGCCGCGCTTCGAGCGGCGTGCGATCGAGGCGACCGTTCTCCAGGTGTGACGCGCGACGCGCGGCGATGCCGCATGCCGTCGGTCGCATCCTGGAGACACCATGAAACCAAGAACAGCCTTCCGCGCGCGTTCCGCGCGCCACGCAACGCTCCTCGTCGCACTCGCGATCCTCCCGGCGATCCCGTCGGTCGCCGGATGCCGCTCGTACGAGCGGCGTCCGATCGATCTCTCGGCCTACCAGGAGGCGTTCCTCGGCGCGGCGACCGCGCCCGCCGAGGCGGCATCGATCCTCGATGCACGCGCCGATGGCGCGATCGACGCCGCTTCCGCCGAGGAACTCGCGCTGCTCCTCAATCCCTCGCTGCGCCTCGCGCGCTGGCGCGCGGGAGTGGCGCGCGCGACGGCGGAGAACGCCGGCCTCTGGCAGGACCCGACGCTCGGGTTCGACCTGACGAAGATCCTCGAAGGTCCGAGCGAGGGCTGGGAAGTCCTCGGGACGGTCGGGCTGACGATTCCGATCTCCGGGAGCCTGGCCCTCGAGCGCGACGCGGCGGCGGCGCTGTCGGAGGTCGAGCGCGCTCGGATCGCGGCGATGGAATGGGACGTGCGGGGCGAGGTGCGCCGCGCGTACTTCGACTGGTGCCGCGCGGAGGCGGCGTGCCTCGAGGAGCGGTCCTTCTCGGAGCGGCTTGCGCGCGTCCTCGCGCTCGTCGAGACGCTCTCGTCGCGCGGCGAACTCGCGCGCGTCGAGGCGCGGCTCTTCCGGATCGAGGAGGTCGAGGCGCGCGGGCAGCTTGCCGAACTCGAGGCGGCGACGCTCGCGGCCCGCGTCGCGCTCCTGCGCGCGATCGGGCTTCCACCGACCTCGACGGTCGCGTTCGATCGATCGGCCTTCGATGCCGAGCGGTCTTCCTCCGATGGCGAGTCCGGCGCGGGCGATGCCGTCGCCGATGCGCGCGCGCGCACCGTCGAGCATCCCGCGATCCGCGTCGTGCGTGCCGAGTACGAGGCCGCGGAGCGCGCGCTCGAACTCGAGGTCCGCAGGCAATGGCCCGATCTTGCGATCGGCCCCGGCTACGGCGAACAGGACGGCGACCGTCAGTTCGTGCTCGGGCTCGGCATCGCGCTTCCGATCCTGAACGCCAACCGTCAGGCGATCGCCGAGGCGGAGGCCGGTCGCGAGGCTGCGCGCGCCGCCGCGGAGATCGCCGTCGAGTCGCTCGCCTTCGACCGCGCCGAGGCGTTTGTCGCGATCGCCGCCGCGCGCGCGCGTCGCGACACCGTCGTCGACGGTCTGCTTCCTCTGGTCGAGGCGCAGGCGGAGGACATGCAGCGTCTCGCCCGCCTCGGAGGCGAGGTCGACGCCCTCATCCTCCTCGACAGCCTGAAGCGCGGTCGCGACGCGCGCCTCGCGCTCGTCGACGCGCTCCACGCGCTGCGCGTCGCCGAGTCGCGCCAGCGCACGCTCGCAGGCCCCGTCTCCACCGATCCACCCGCGTCCGAGGGACGCACGGAGCACACGCCATGACGCTTCCACTTCATCGATTCCTGCGGATCTCCCGCGGCGCTCCGCGCGCGGCGGCGCTCGGGGCCGCGCTCGGGGCCGCATGCGTCGCCCTGTTCGCGCCCATGTTCACCGTCGGGTGCTCCCGTCCGGATGGCGCGGCGACCGCGCCCGCCGAGGCGAAGGAGGAGAAGCCGGCGATCACGAATCGCGTCGATATTCCAGCCGCGGTGCGGCAGAACCTCGGCATCACCTTCGCGAAGGTCGAGTCGAGGCCGGTCGCGGCGACGCTGCGCCTTCCCGGTGCGTTCGAACTGCCTCCGACCGCGATCCGCGAGTACCGCGCGCCGCTTGCCGGACGCGTCGAACTCAAGGTCGCCGAGTCGGCGTCGGTCGCCGTGGGCGACGTCCTCTACGAGATCGACGCGCCGGACTGGCGCGCGCTTCTCGAGGAGATCGCCGCGACCGAGGCGAAGGTCGCATCGATGGGGCCGCTGCGCGAGGCGCACCGCGTGCACGAGGAGAGCCTCGGCCGCAAGGTCGAGCTGTGGAAGGCGCGGCTCGTCCAGCTCGAGGAGATCCGCGCGGCGGGCGGCGGCAACGCGCGCGAGATGAACGACGCCCGCGCGACCCTCGTCGCGACGGAGGCGGAACTCGCGGACGTCATGGAGAAGGACGCGGCGCTCGATGCCGAGCAGAAGATGGCGGAGGCGGCGCTCCGGGCGCAGCGCGCGCGTCGCGAGGCGCTCGTCCGCGCGGCGGGCGGCGCGGCGGGCGGCGTGGCGGGCGGCGAGGCGGGCCGCGCGGGGATGCTCGTCGTCCGTGCGACCGAGCCCGCCGTCGTCTCCGCGATCCACGCGCCCAACGGCGCACTCGTCGCGGAGGGCGCCGACATCGTCGAGACGGTGCGCGGCGACGCGGTCCGTTTCCGCGCGCGGTCGCTCCAGTCGGATCTCCTGCGCATCACCGATGGCGCGCGCGTGCGCGTGGTCGCGACTGGTCAGCCCGGCACGACGGCGGTCGCGCTGCCCCCGATCGAGGGCACGCTCCGCATCGCGCCGGTCGCCGACCCCTCGACGCGCACGGGCGAGGTGCTCGTCGAACTCGACCCCGCGTCGGTCGCCGCGGCCTCGTGGGATCGCGCGGGCGTCGCCGCCTCCGTCGAGATCACGCTCGCGGGCGGCGCGAGCGCGCTCGCCATTCCCTCCGCGGCGATCGTCCGCGACGGAACGGTCTCGGTGATCTTCCGGCGCGATCCGGCGAACGCCGACAAGGTCATCCGGCTCGAGGCCGATCTCGGCGTCAGCGACGGCCGCTGGACGGTCGTCCAGAGCGGCGTGAAGGCGGGCGACGAGATCGTCGTCGGCGGCAACTACCAGCTGATGCTCGCGACGAGCGGATCCGCGCCGAAGGGCGGCCACTTCCACTCGGACGGCACCTACCACGAGGGTGACCACTGATGTTCGCGCGCGGCATCGCCTTCTCGATCCGGAACGCGCCGCTCGTCGTGGCGCTGGCGGGTCTCGTCGTCCTCCTCGCGGGTCTGAAGGCCCGCGAGATGCCCGTCGACGTGTTTCCCGAGCTGAACGCGCCGACCGTCGTCGTGATGACCGAGTCGGGCGGACTCGCCGCGGACGAGGTCGAGCAGTACGTGAGCTTCCCGATCGAGACCGCGGTGAACGGGCTGCCGGGCACACGTCGCGTCCGTTCGTCGAGCACGACGGGCCTCTCGATCGTCTGGGTCGAGTTCGACTGGGGAACCGACATCTACCGCGCGCGGCAGCAGGTGTCGGAGCGGCTCTCGACGGTGCTCGAGCAGCTGCCCGAGGACGCGCACGCCGAGATCACGCCGGTCACGAGCATCACGGGCGAAATCATGCTCTTCGCGCTCTCCTCGCCCGACGGCACGGCGGCGCCGATGGAGCTGCGCGCCTACGCGGAGTTCGACCTCCGGCGCAAGATCCTCGCGATTCCGGGCATCGCGCAGGTGGTCGCGATCGGTGGCGAACTGCCCGAGTACCGGATCGACGTCCGTCAGGAGCGCCTCGCGCTCCTCGCGGTCTCGATCGACGAGGTCGCCGCCGCGGCGCGCGCGGCGCACTCGACGGCGACGGCCGGCTACATGGACAACGTGGGCAGCCAGGAACTTCCGATCCGGCAGGTGGCGAGGGTGACCGGCGTGGACGACATCCGCCGCACGCTCGTCGCGATGCGCGACGGGGTTCCCGTCACGATCGGCGACGTCGCGGAGGTCCGCCTCGCGTCGGCGCGCAAGCGGGGGACCGCCGCCGACCGCGCGCTTCCCGCGGTCGTCGTGAGCGTGCAGAAGTCGCCCGGAACGAACACGCTCGAACTGACACGGCAGGTCGACCGCGTCCTCGACGCGGCGGAGAAGGCGATGCCGGAAGGCGTCGTCCTCAACCGAGATCCGTTCCGCGCCTCCCGCTTCATCGAGCGCTCGGTCAACAACGTGGTGCGCGTCCTCGTCGAGGCGAGCATCATCGTCGCGGTCATCCTCGTCCTCTTCCTCCTGAACGTGCGCGCGACGATCGTCACCCTGACGGCGCTCCCGCTCTCGCTCGCGGTGGGCGCGATCCTCCTCTGGGCGTGGGGGCTCTCGATCAACGTGATGACCCTCGGCGGCCTCGCGATCGCGATCGGGGAACTGGTCGACGACGCGATCATCGACGTCGAGAACGTCCTGCGACGGCTTCGCGAGAACGCGGCGCTTCCCGAGGGCGGTCGGAAGCCCGTCGCGGACGTCATCTTCGAGGCGAGCAACGAGATCCGCTCGTCGGTCGTCTTCGCCACCATCATCATCTGCATGGTGTTCGTCCCGCTCCTCTTCCTCGGCGGGCTCGAGGGACGCTTCTTCCAGCCGCTCGGGATCGCGTACATCGTGTCGATCCTCGCGTCGCTCGTGGTCGCGCTGACGGTGACGCCGGCGCTGTGCCGCCTGCTCTTCGCGCGTGGCATCGGCGGCGCGGGGCACGGCGACACGCCGCTCGTGCGCTGGCTCAAGCGCGCGTACCAGCCGCTGCTCGAGGCGAGCCTGCGCCGCCGCGGGATCGTGCTCGCCGGGGCGGGGGCGCTCACCGCGGCCTCGCTCGCGCTCCTCTCGACCTTCGGCACGTCGTTCCTCCCGAGCTTCAAGGAAGGCACCTTCACCGTCTTCCTGATGGCGCCGCCGGGGACGTCGCTCGCCGAGAGCGATCGCCTCGCGCGGGGCGTGGAGGAGCAGCTGTGCGAACTTCCGGGCGTCCGGAGCGTGACGCGTCGCACGGGTCGCGCCGAACGCGACGAGCACGCGGAGCCCGTGTCGAGTTCCGAGATCGAGGTGACGGTCGGCGAGGATGGCGACGCCGCGGCGATCCGCGCGGGCATCGAGATCATCACCGGCAACATCCCGGGCATCACCACGATGATCGGCCAGCCGATCGAGCACCGGCTCGACCACATCATGTCGGGGACGCCCGCCGCGATCGCGATCAACGTCTTCGGCGAGGATCTCGCGACGCTGCGTGCGGTCGCGAAGGAGGTCGAGGGCGCGCTGCGGAGCGTGCCGGGAACGCGCGACGTCAACGCCAACCGCGAGGTGCTCGTCACGTCGCTCCCGATCCGATACCGGGCGCAGGAACTCGCCGCGGCGGGTCTGACGCCCGCATCGGCCGCCGCGCAGGTGCGCACGGCGCTCTACGGCGAGAAGGTCGCGGAGGTGAACGACGGTCTGCGCCGCTACGACATGGTGGTCCGGCTTGCCGACGACGAGCGCGAGCGCGTCGATCAGGTGATGGACCTTGTCCTCCGAGGCGAGGGTGGTGCGCTCGTCCGGTTGCGCGAGGTCGCCGACATCGGACCCGAGCGCACGAGCAACCTGATCGCCCGCGAGAACGCGCAGCGGAAGGCCGTGATCTCGACGAACGTCGCGGACGGCTACAACCTCGGCGACCTCGTCGAGGACGTGCGGGCGAAGGTCGATCCGATCGTCGCCCGCGCGGGCTGCACGGTCGACTACGGCGGGCAGTTCGAGGCGCAGCAGTCGGCGAGCCGCACGATCTACGCGATGGGCGCGGTCGTCGCGGTGCTGATGTTCCTCGTGCTGCAGCTCTCGACGGGTCGCGCGCGCACGGCAGCGCTCGTGATGCTCAACCTG
>JBIIYI010000185.1:0-6126 GCA_044346895.1 Phycisphaerales bacterium | reverse complement strand
CGTCGACCCACGCGGGGATCTGGTCGAGCGCGACGCGGTCCTGGGCCTGCGTGTCGCGGTGGCGGATGGTCGCCGTGCCGCTCGAGGCTCCGTCGTGGTCGATCGTGATGCAGTAGGGCGTGCCCGCCTCGTCCATGCGGGCGTAGCGCTTGCCGATCGACTGCTTCTCGTCGAACTCGATCGAATGCTTGCGACGAAGGTCGCGGTAGAGCCGCTCGGCGATCTCGGGGAGACCGTCCTTGTTGACGAGCGGGAAGACGCCGGCCTTGACGGGCGCCATGCGCGGCGTGAAGTTCATGTAGACGCCCGACGCGCGCGACGGATCCGGCGTGTACGCCTCGCAGAGGAGGGCGAGCGTCCCGCGGTCGGCGCCCGCCGACGGCTCGATGACGTGCGGGAAGTAGCGGTCGCTCCTCTCCTGATCGAAGTAGCGCATCTTGTCGCCCTTGCCGCAGTGGGTCGCATGCGCCTTGAGGTCGAAGTCGGCGCGGTGCGCGATGCCTTCAAGTTCGCCAAAGCCGGGAGCCGTGAAGGGGAAGCGGTACTCGATGTCGCTCGTACCGGCGCCTTCCTTCGCGTAGTGCGCGAGTTCGTCACGGTCGTGCTCGCGGAGGATGAGGTTCGCGCCGGCGAGGCCGATCTTCTGCCACCATGAGAAGCGCCAGTCGCGCCACCACCTGTACCACTCGTTCGCGGTGTCGGGTCGGATGAAGAACTCGATCTCCATCTGCTCGAATTCGCGGCTGCGGAAGGTGAAGTTGCGCGGCGTGACTTCGTTGCGGAAGGCCTTGCCGATCTGGGCGATGCCGAACGGCACCTTCACGCGCGTCGAATCGCAGACGTTCCAGAAGTTCGTGAAGATGCCCTGCGCGGTCTCGGGGCGAAGGTAGGCGAGCGAGTTCTCGTCCTTCACCGCGCCGCAGTTCGTCTCGAACATGAGGTTGAACTGGCGCGGTTCGGTGAGCTCGCCGCCGCAGTGCGGGCAGGGCGTCTGCAGGCCGTCGCGCGCGAACTGCTCGGTGGCGAGGTGGCGAACGAATTCGCGTGTATCCATGTGCTGGTTGCCTTGCGCGGTGAGGCGCTCGGCGAGCCAGCTCAGCGTGACCTGCGGGTTGCGAACGAGCGCGAGTCCGGGCGCGAGTTTTCGCCCCTTGCCTTGCGCCCACTTCATCAGTGCTTCACTCGTCACGGCGGATGGCGTCGAGTAGAGCTCCTCGATCGACTTCCACCAGTCGCTCTCGGAGAGCATGTCCCAGACATGGTCCCAACGCATGAGTTTCTTGCACTGGCGGCAGGTGCTCATCAGGTCGGCGAACCCACCGACGTGACCGGAGGCGACCCAGGTCTTCGGGTTCATGATGATCGTGCAATCGACCCCGACGATGTCGACGGCGTTTCCATCGGGTCCGATGAGTTCGCGCTCGACGACGTCGTTCCACCACGCGTTCTTGAGGTTCCGCTTGAGCGCGGTGCCCATCGGGCCGTAATCCCAGAACCCGTTGATGCCGCCGTAGATCTCGGAGGACTGGAAGATGAAGCCGCGGCGGCGGCAGAGGGCGACGATGTCGTCCATCTTCTTCGGGGCGGCGGGGGAGGGCGTCGATGCGGTGACTTCGGACATGGTTGGCTCGGTTTCCGCGGAAGCGGGGGACGCAGGATATCGGCTCGGCGCGTCGTGCCGAGTGCGTGATTTCCAGTGAAAATCGACTCAGTCGGGCTTCAGGCCGAGCAGGGTGAAGAGTTCCATCCGAGCCGCGCCGTTCGTGAGGAACGAACCGTGGAGCTTCGAGGTGGTCGTCACGGCGCCGGGCTGCCGGACGCCGCGGTAGCACATGCAGAAGTGCCGGGCCTGGATCACGACCGCGACGCCGTGCGGGCGGAGCGTGGTGTTGATCGCGTTCGCGATCTGGGCGGTCAGCTTCTCCTGGACCTGCAGGCGCTTCGAGTAGATGTCGACGACGCGCGCGAGCTTCGAGAGGCCGACGACGCGGCCGTTCGGGATGTACGCGACGTGCGCCTTGCCGACGAAGGGCACCATGTGGTGCTCGCAGTGGCTGTGGACCTCGATGTCCTGGAGGAGGACGAGTTCGTCGTAGCCCTCGATCTCGCTGAAGGTGCGCTGGAGCGGCTCGATCGGATCGGCGTGGTAGCCCCAGAAGTGCTCGTACATCGCCTTGACGACGCGCGCAGGGGTGTCGACGAGGCCCTCGCGGGCCGGATCGTCGCCGATGAAGCCGAGGAGCGCCTTGACGTGCGCCATCGCGGCCTTCGCCTCGGGGGAGTTCATGTCGGGTTCGAGCATGGGGGCGGTCATCGTACCCGCACCCGGCGCGCGCGGCGGAGGGGACGGCGATCACCGCGCCACGGGGCGGAAAGGCCGTATTCTGCGCGCCATGCACGACTCCCGACGTCCTCTCCGCGGTGGCATCCTCAAGAAGCTCCTGATCGCGCTCGCGCTCCTCGTCGTCGTGGGCGTGGTCGCGGTCGTCCTCCTGATCGACTCGATCGCGCGCGTCGGGATCGAGGCCGCGGGGCGCTACGCGCTCGGCACGAAGACGACGGTCGCGTCCGCGTCGATCGGGATCGTCAGCGGCAAGACCGCGGTGCGCGGGCTCGCCGTCGACAACCCCGCGGGCTTCTCGCCGACGAAGTTCGTGTCGCTCGGTGCGATCGAGGTCGATGCGGGGCTCTCGTCCTTCACCGGCGAGAAGATCGTGATCGATCGCGTCGCGCTCACGGGCCTCGTGATCGAGATCGAGAAGGATGGATCCGGCGCGCTCAACGTGCAGAAGTTCGCCGATCACCTGAAGAAGGCGACGGGTGCGGGCGGCGAGAAGCCGACGCTGCCCGAGCAGGCGCCCGCCGAAGAGTCGAAGGAGGCGGTGATCCGCGAACTGCGCCTCGAGAAGATGCAGGTCAACCTGCGCAACGTCGTGGGCGGCAAGGACGGCGTCGTCGAGGTGAAGCTGCCGGATCTCGTGATCCGGGACCTCTCGTCGAAGGGCGGGGTCGACGTCCTTGCGAGCGAACTCTCGGGCGTCGTGATCGGCGCCGCGGTGAAGGGCGTGCTCGCCGCGAACATCGAGGGGCTCGGCAGCGACGTGCTCGGCGGCCTGCAGGGCGCGGTCGAGGGGATCGGCGGCGCGATCACGGGTCCGCTGCGCGACGCCGTCGACAAGGGCGTGACCGAGGCGGGGGCCGCGCTCAAGGCGGTGGGCGAGGGCATCACGAAGGGGCTCGGCGAGGCGGCCGGCAAGGCGCTCGAGGGTGCCGGCAAGGCGATCGAAGGCGCCGGGAAGTCGATCGGCGAGGGCGTCGGCAACGCGCTCGACGGCGTCTTCGGCGGAGGCAAGAAGAAGTGAGCGGTGCGATGGAGCCGCTGCCTGCGAACTATGCGCCGCCCTCCGCCGCGCTGAAGGGCTGCTGGACGGGACGCGACGATGGGCCGGAGCCTGACGTTCGCCGCTGGCATCAGGCGATCGCGTTCCACGACCTCCATGCGGTGCTCGATCACTGCTTCGAACCGACGCTCTGCTTCATCGGCTACGCGTCGCACGAAGGCGTGCGGGCGAACCTCGGTCGCCCCGGCGCCGCGGACGGCCCGCGCAAGCTGCGCGAGCGCATGTCGCCCTTCTCGGTCGTCGAGGGAGTCTCGCTCGTCGACTGCGGCGACATCACGCCCGCCGCGACGGTGCTCGAGACGCAGCGCGCCCTTGCGGCGGCGGTCGAGCGCATCGTGCGCGCGGGCGCGGTGCCGGTCGTGCTCGGCGGCGGGCACGACCAGGCGTTCGGGCTCTTCCTCGGGATCGCGCGTGCGTCCGGCAATGCGCCTGCGTGCGTCAACTTCGACGCGCACCTCGATCTGCGGCCGATTCCGGCGCAAGGGCCGAACTCCGGGACGCCGTTCACGCAGGCGTGGGAATGGTGCAAGGAAAGGCGCGCGCAGTTCCGCTACGCGGCGCTCGGCGTGCAGCGGCTCGGGAACACGATGCGGCTCTTCACGCGCGCGGAGCAGGCGGGCGCGACGCTCGTCGATGCCGACGGCTTCGCGCTCGACATGATCGACGTGGTGATGGATGCCGTGAACGACGCGGTCGACGATGCGGAGATCGCGCTCTCGATCGACCTCGACGTGTTCGCCGCGGCGTTCGCGCCCGGGGTCAGCGCGCCGACCGCGATGGGCATCGCGCCGGACGCGGCGTTCCGTCGCGTGCTGCGTGGGCTGATCGCCTCGGAGCGCGTGCGCGGCGTCGAGATCGCCGAACTCTGCCCCACGCTCGACATCGACGACCGCACCGCACGGCTTGGCGCGGCGCTCGTCTTCGAGGTGGCCTCGACGCTGGCGGAACTCCTTCAGGAAGACGGTGAGGAGGGGGAGGGGTCAGAGGACGAGACCGGCTCCGAGGCCGCAGGCGGGGATGAGGACGAAGGCTCGGACGCGGACGAATAGGCCGTTCCGGCTGAAGTTCCCTGGCTGCGTGGATCCGTGCAGCGAGGTGCTGGAGCGAGGGTGCCGGAGCGCGTTGGATCTGCTCCGGGCGGCGGTTGTTCGGTCGTCGTCGAGAACCTCGACGCGCTGGGTCGTGGCACGGGCGCCGCTGGTCGGCGAGACGGCTGGATCGGCCCAAGCGGTGCGAAACTGCGACTGATCGTGCGCGCTAAATCGCTGCTGGAAATGGATTTGCATGAATGTTCGGTCGTCGTGCGCGCGGGGCGGTGTTTTGTCGCATCGGGTGTGTGTCCGCAACAGCGCCCGGCGCGGTTGCCACGCCCTCGCGAATCGAACCGATGTGTGCGCGACGGCGACGGCAACCGTCAAACCGCCGAGTTTGCATGAAATGCAGCCCATTTGCGTGCTCGGATTCGGTTTGAAAGTAGATTTGTCGCGCCTCGGCCGTCTCCGGGGTGACCCGACCGTATCGGTGAGTGATGCAAGATGCGCGGTGTGCCCACACCGCCGATTCCAACACGTTTGATCGAGGAGTGGTGCGATGGATCGGTTCACGAAGGCTTTCGCTGTCGCTGCGGTCGGTGCGTTTGGCACGGTCGGCTCCGTCTCGCTCGAACGCGCTGCGGAAGCGGCGTTCACGGGCTACACCGTCGTGGCCACGAACGTGACGAGCGGGGGACAGAACCTCGTCCGCTACGAGGTCTTCGCGAGCTTCAACGGCGCGACCGACACCGTCCTCAACGTGTTCAACTTCGCGCTTGTCTCGTCGCAGGATGCCGACGGCTACGCCGGCTTCTGGCACAAGGACAACTCCGACTACAACGGCGGCGTCCTCTCGCAGCAGTACGGCACCTGGGCCCCCCAGCTCGTCGGCAGCGCGACCACCAACCGTCCGTTCGACTCGTTCCTCCTGATCGGCGGCAACCCGCTCGGCACCAACACGACCAACGCCGACCCCTCGTGGAACTCGGGCGGCTCCGGTTCACACGCCGGTAACGCGAGCGGCTGGTCGCGCGCCGACCTCGTGAACAACCCGACCATCGGCTGGTTCAACTCGTCGCCGCCGAACAACCAGGGCCGCGTCCTCATCACGCCGAACACCGCGACGCAGGTGAAGGTCGCACAGTTTGTCCTCACGGACGGGCATGGCGACCGCGTCTTTTCACTTCGCACGGCCTACAACAACGGCGCGGGTGGCGGCGTGGTCTTCGTCGACGGCACCTTCGCCTTCGGTGACGCCGACCTGTGCCCAAATGACCCGAGTAAGATGTCTCCGGGCCAGTGCGGCTGCGGCGTGCCCGACACCGACTCGGACGGCGACGGCGTTGCCGACTGCGCGGACGGCACCTTCTCCGAGCTCGCGAAGGCTACGGCGGCGACGCCCGGCTCCGGCGACAACTTCGGCAACGCCGTGGCGATCTCCGGTGACCGCGCGATCGTGGGGGCACCGAACGACACGGTGACTTCTGCCGCGCAGGGCAGCGCCACGATCTTCCGCCGTGAGGCGACGGGCGCGTGGGTGGCGGAAGCGACGCTCGTGGCGACCGGTGGTGCGGCAAACGACCGATTCGGCACTGCCGTCGCCATGAACGGCGACATCGTGCTCGTCGGAGCACCTGGCGTCAGTTCGAACCGCGGCTCGGTGTACGTCTTTACGCGCAACACCTCGACCAACG
>JBIIYI010000184.1:0-6160 GCA_044346895.1 Phycisphaerales bacterium | reverse complement strand
GATCTGCGCGATCGCGTCGGTCGTCCTCGGATTCATGCACGATCCGACGCTCGGCATGTTCCTGCTCGCGCTGTACGGACTCGCGGCGCCGTTCATGCTGATGTTCGGCCTCCGCTTCGCGACGCGCACGCCCGTCGGTCGTCGCATGGTGCTCTCGGCGGAGGACCCCGCCCGCACCGGCGCGGGCATCTCCGAGGAGTCTTCGCAGCTCCCCCGCGTCGGCGTGCGCGGCGAGGCCATCACGCCGCTGCGGCCGGCGGGATTCGTGCGCATCGACGGTCGTCGGCTCGACGCAAGCGCGGAGGGCGATCTGATCGACGCAGGGACAGCCATCGAGGTCGTCTCGGTGCGCGACGGTCAGGTGCGGGTGCGCGCGATCCGCTGAGGCGTCGCCGGGCGAAGCACCTCCCGCGGCGGCGTGCTACCCTACGCGCTCACGAGCGGCGGAATCCGGGACCTGAGTACCGCGGCCCGACGGGTCGGGGTTCGACGTCGGGAAGGAGGCCCCGCGAAGGGCCGCCGCAACGGCCACAGGAGAGTCGGCAGACTCCACGAGAAAGGAACGCGAGATGACCACCTCGATGAACATTCCAACGACCACGATCGTCGCGCAGGCCGTCAGCCCTGGAACGGTGCTCCTCTGGATCTTCCTCGGCATCCTCTTCCTCGTCGGCCTCTTCCTCTTCTTCGTGATGCTCGGCGTCCTGAAGCTGTACGTGCAGGCGCTGTTCAGCGACGCGAAGGTCGCCATGCTCGACCTCATCATGATGCGCCTCCGCAAGGTGCCGCCCGAGGTCGTGGTCCTCAACCGCATCTCCGCCAAGAAGGCCGGCCTCGACATCCCGACCGACCTCATGGAGGCCCACTACCTCGCCCGCGGCAACATCAGCCGCGTCGTCGCCGCCATGATCGCCGCCGACAAGGCCGGCATCGAGCTCCCATGGAACCGCGCCACCGCGATCGACCTCGCCGGCCGCGACATCCTCGACGCCGTGCAGACCTCCGTGAACCCGAAGGTCATCGACGTCCCGAGCGTCCAGTCGGGGAAGACGACGATCGACGCCGTCGCGAAGGACGGCATCCAGCTCCGCGCGAAGGCGCGCGTGACCGTGCGCACCGCGATCTCGCGCCTCGTCGGCGGCGCGACCGAGGAGACGATCATCGCCCGCGTCGGCGAAGGCATCATCTCGACGATCGGCTCGGCCGAGGACCACAAGAGCGTGCTCGAGAACCCGGACCGGATCTCGAAGACCGTGCTCGCGAAGGGACTCGACTCCGGCACCGCCTTCGAGATCCTCTCGATCGACATCGCGGATGTCGACGTCGGCGAGAACATCGGCGCGCAGCTGCAGGCGGCACAGGCCGAGGCCGACACCAAGCGCTTCCAGGCGCAGGCCGAGCAGCGCCGTGCGCTCGCGGTCGCGCAGGAGGCCGAGTACCAGGCCGAGGCGCAGAAGAACCGCGCGCTCGTCGTCCTCGCCGAGAGCGAGGTGCCGAAGGCGATCTCCGAGAGCCTCCGCACCGGTAAGCTCGGCCTCATGGACTACTACCGCATGCAGAACATGCAGGCCGACACCCAGATGCGCAGCTCGATCGGCGGGACGCCGCAGCAGGGCTGATCCCCCGCGCGCTCAGGGCAACCGGGGAACCCGATGCCGACGCTCCATGTCGTGATGCCCGTGTACAACGAGCCGGACACGCTGCGCGCGTCCGTCGAGCGCGCACGGGCCGTGCGGCCGGCGCCGGGCTGGGAGACGAGGCTGATCCTCGTCGACGATGGCTCGACCGATGCGACCCCCGCGACCGTCCGCGCGCTCGGCGACGAGGGCGCCGCGGTGGCGCTCGCGCATCCGGTCAATCGCGGCAAGGGCGCGGCGATCCGCACGGGATTCGCGCATGCGCTCTCGATCGCACGCGATGACGACGCCATCGTGATCCAGGACGCCGATCTCGAGTACGACCCGCGCGACTTCGCCGGGCTGCTCGTGCCGATGCTGCGGGGCGAGGCGGACGTCGTCTTCGGCAACCGCTGGGCGACCGCGCCGAAGGGCGCGAAGCGCCTCGTGCATCGGCTGCTCAACGGATTCCTCACGGTGTCGAGCAACGTCGTCACCGGGCTGCGCGTCCAGGACATGGAGTGCTGCCTGAAGCTCTTCTCGATCCCGGCGATGCGCGCGATCATCCGCGACCTCGACGAGGAGCGTTTCGGCATCGAGCCCCAGATCGTCGCGGCCTGCGCGCGTCGCCGCCTTCGCGTTGCGGAAGCCCCCTGCTCCTACGTGCCGCGCTCCTTCGAGGAGGGGAAGAAGATCCGCATGAAGGACGGCCTGCGCGTGTTCGTGGTGCTCTGGCGCGAGCGCCGCCGCACGGTGCGCGCTGTACACTCGACCGCGTGAGCGAAGTCCGCGGAAAGATCGAGCCTCCCTCGCCGACGAACGGCCCGGGCGGTCCCGTCGAGAGTGCGTCCGCACCCGCCCGACCCACCCGCGCGCGGATGGCGCTGCAGGTCGCAGGCTTCGTCGTCGGCTGCGCGCTCGTCGTCTGGTGCGCGAAGCGCGCCTGGCAGGATGGCGGCGAGGGCATCGCGAAGCTGCGCGCGGCCGACCCGACGCTCGTCGCGCTCCTCCTGCTTTCGAGCCTCGGGTCGCTCGTCTGCTCGGGGCTCACCTTCCTCGCCGTCATCCGCCCGATCCGACGCGTGGGCGTCGTCGAGATGCAGGCCGTCAACCTGATGGCGACGCTCTTCAACTATGCGCCGGTCCGACTCGGGCTCGCGCTGCGCTGCGCGTACCACTGGCGCGTCGACCGGATGCCCGCGACCGACATCGCGGCCTGGATCGCCGGCGTCGCGATCGTCACGCTCGGCACGCTCGGCGCGGGACTCGTCGCCGGACTCGTGCAGATCGCGGTCGGCCGCGAGGCGCTCGCCCTCGACTGGCTGTGGTGCACGGGCTTCGGAGCGGTCGTCGCGATCGGTTCCGCCGTCACGCTCGGACTCGGCCGGACCCGACTCCTCCGACGCGTCCTCAAGGGTGGCGAGCGCGTCCTCTCCGAGCCGAGCGCCCTCGTCGGCGGAATCGGCTTCCGCACGGTCGACCTCGTCATGTGGTCGGTCCGGATGTGGGCCGCGGCGAAGATCATCGGCGTCTCGATCGGGCCGGCCCAGGCGGCCATGCTGGCGGCGGTCGCGATCCTCGGAGCGGGGAATCCGCTCGGACGGATCGGCTGGCGCGAGGGGCTCGTCGCGCTCGTCGCGCCGTACGTGATCACCGCGCAGGATGGCGACGCCACCACACTCGACACCCTCACCGCCCAGCTCGCGCTCCTTGAGAGCGCGGGCGAGGCGATCGTCAGTCTTCCGCTCGGCGTCCTCGGTGCGATCTGGTGCCAGCGGCGCCTGAAGCGCGTACCCTCGTCGCCATGAGCAGGCAGGGCCACCAACGCGGTTCGAGCGACGAAGGCGGGCGCGACCTGCGCCCCATCGCGCTGCCGCTCGCGGTGCTGCCGGTCCACACGCAGCGCTACAGCTGCCACGGCTGCGGCAACTGCTGCCGCGACTTCACCGTGCAACTGCGGCCGGCGGATCTGCGCAAGCTCGAGTCGCAGGGCTGGGCGGAGAAGCTCAGCATGCCCGTCACGGTCGAGTTCCGCGGCGTCACCTACCTCAGGCAACGGGAGGATGGCGCGTGCGTGTTCCTGATGGACGATGGCCTCTGCCGGATCCACCGCGAGCACGGCTTCGCCGAGAAGCCGATCGCGTGCCAGATGTTCCCGTTCGTCCCGGTGCCGGATGACCGCCGCACGCGCGTCGGCCTCAGCTTCGCCTGTCAGAGCGTGCGCGAGAACAAGGGTGCCGAGCTCCGGAGCCACGTGGCCGAAGTCGACCGCATGACGCGCGAGATCCCGGAGACGCGCCTCGCGACCTACACCGCGATGCTCGCCGACGCGATGGGCGCGAAGGACGGCGAGCTCGACATGCTCGCGCAATCGCTCGATGCGTACCTCGCGCGCGGCGACCTGACGCTCCGCGACCGCTTCGACGGCCTCGCGTGGGTGGCCGCGAACCTCGGCCGCGCGAAGCTCGCCGAGGTCCGCGCGACGCGATTCCGCGAGCTGGTGACCCTGCTCCTGTCGGCGCTGCCGGCGGAACTCGAGCACTTCCCGCTCGAACCCGTCCTGCCGAAGCAGGCGCGGCTGCTCCGGCAGGCGGTCTACGCGCGTCTCGAGGATGTCGAGATCAACCGCGCGAAGAACCGCGGCCGCTGGCGCACGGTGCTCGCCCAACTGCTCGCGAGCCGTGGATTCACGCGCGGCAAGGGTCGGGTTCCGCCGGTCGCGCGCGGGCTGCTCGGCACGGTGCGGTTCGATGCGATCACATCGATTCCGGTGCTCGGCGAGAGCCCCGACCGGGATGCGATCGACGACCTCCTCGTGCGCTACGCGCGCGCGACCATCGCGGGCGGACGTGCGTGGGGCGCGGGCTACTACGGCTGGCCCGCCGTCCGCGGCCTGCAGGCGCTCGTCCTCAATATCGCCTGTGCGGCATGGCTCGCACGGGCGCTCGCGGCGTCGCGTGGGCACGAGCATGTCACGATCGACGATGCGCGCGACGCCCTGGGTCGCGTCGACCGCCACGCAGGCCGCGCGCCGTGGCTCGGCTCGGTCGGCGAGCGGCTGCGCCTCGAGTTTTTCCGTCTCGACGACGGACTGCGGCGCATCGTGCGCGAAAGCCTCTGAGCGGTCCGAACCGGTGCCAGGTTGGTGCCTGGCACCAACCTGGCACCGACCTGCTCCACCTGGCGACTGCACGGCACCGCGTGTGGTGCGCGGAAGTCTCGACGCTCCCCCCGCTTCCTCCAGAGCGCCTTCGTACCCGGCAGGTGCCTGCTCCACCAGGTTGGTGCGCGGTCGGTCTCAGGTTGGTGCCAGGCACCGTACGAGCGCCCGCAGCGCGTTGCCGCGGTGGCTGCGCGCGTTCTTCTCGTCGCTCGACAGTTCCGCGCTCGTGCGGCCGTCGGGGAGGACGAGCAGCGGGTCGTAGCCGAAGCCGTTCACGCCGCGCGGCGCGAACCCGATCACACCGTCGAAGGTGCCGCGCGCCTCGGCGAGGATCGTGCCGTCGGGCCGCGCGATCGAGAGAACGCAGACGAAGCGCGCCGTGCGCATCCGGTCGGGCACGCCCTCGAGCGCCGCGAGCAGCTTCGCGTTGTTCGCCTGATCGCGTTCGGCACGCGTCGCGCCCACGCCCGCGTAGCGCGCGCTGTGCACGCCCGGCGCGCCGCCGAGCGCGTCGACCTCAAGTCCGGAGTCGTCGGCCAGCACGACCCGGTCGAGCGCACGCGCGTAGGCGATCGCCTTGATGCGCGCGTTCTCCTCGAACGTCGCGCCATCCTCCTCCGGCTCGGGAATGTCGCTCCTCCCGAGCGGCAGGCATCCGATCCCGAGCGGTCCGAGAACGGCCGAGATCTCCTCGATCTTGTGGGGATTCGACGTGGCGATCGTGAGTTCTCGCATCGGGTTCCTCCTGCCGCTTGCTTCGGGCGTGGAACGATGCAGCCTACACGCCGGAGGCCTGAGGAAGATGGGATCGATGCAACTTGCCGCGGCTGCGGGCGCGATCGTCGCCATGACGACGGTGGTGTCGTCCGCGCAGGCGGAACTGGTGACCCTGTCCGCGACGCGTGACGCCACGATCTACCAGTCGAGCGACGGGAGCCTCGCCAACGGCGCGGGGCGCTACGTCTTCGCCGGACGGACCAACCAGAACCTCTCGCGCCGCGGCCTGATCCACTTCGACGTCGCCTCGGCCCTCCCGGCCGGAGCCACGATCACCGCCGCACGCCTCACGCTCAACCTCTCGCAGGTGAACGCAGGGAGCGCACCACGCGACGTGTCGCTTCACCTCGCGCTCGCCGCGTGGACGGCGGGCGCCTCGAACCCCGCCGATACGGAGAGCGCCGGCACCGCGCCGCAGGCCGGCGACGCGACATGGCTCCACTCGAGTTCGGACGGCGCAGGCGGCGGAACCCTCTGGTCGACGGCCGGCGGCGACTTCAGCGCCTTCGCAAGCGCGTCGGTGCAGACCCAGGCGCTCGGCCTCTACACGTGGAGTTCGCTCGGCCTCCTCAACGACGTGCGGCTCTTCGCGGAGGATCCGTCG
>JBIIYI010000183.1:0-6168 GCA_044346895.1 Phycisphaerales bacterium | reverse complement strand
GCCTGCTTCCAGGCCGCACCGGCGGCGCGCGCCGGATCGCGTTCGTCGGACCGACCGGCGTCGGCAAGACGACCACGCTCGCGAAGTTCGCGGCGCAACTCTCGCTGAAGCGCGGCCTGCGCGTCGGGATCGTCGCCGCCGACACCTACCGCATCGCCGCGGTCGATCAGCTGCGCACCTACGCCGAGATCCTGAACCTTCCCGTTGCCGTCGCGAACTCGCCGCAGGATGCGGCGCGCGCCTGCGAGTCGCTCGGCGACGTCGACGTGATCCTGATCGACACCGCGGGGCGCAGCCAGAACGACCGCATGAAGCTCGCCGAACTGCGCGCCTTCCTCAAGGCGGCGGCGCCCGACGAGACGCATCTGGTCCTCTCCGCCACCGCGGGCGGCCGAACGCTGACGCGTGAGGCGGAGAGCTTCGGAAGCCTCGGCATCGACCGTCTCGTCCTCACGAAGCTCGACGAGGCGGCGTCCTTCGGCACGCTCCTTTCGCTGGTGGAGCGACTCGGGACGCGGGTCAGCTTCTTCACCAACGGTCAGGAAGTGCCCGATCACCTCGAGGTCGCGCGCGGGAACCGACTGGCCTCGCTCGTGATGGGTGGTGCGGACGCGGCGCCCGGCGGCGCGCCCGAGGCTGGCGTGGATGGATCGGCAGGTCACGTGGCGAATCATGCGTCCATGCACGCAGGGAGCGGAGAGCGCTGATGGCCGACGGAACGACGCGCGAGTTCTCGCTTTCGAGCGATCAAGCCGAGAAACTGAGGCGACTCGTGGTGGCATCCCGCATGCCGCGCGATTCGATGGACGTCGGCGCGCCGACGTGCGAGGTCGCCGCGCCGCCCCGTCAGGCACCGCACATCAGCGTCGGGCCGCTCAACGCGGCCGAGCGCACGCGTCCGGTGCGGCTCGCGCGCGCGATCGCGGTGTCGAGCGGCAAGGGCGGCGTGGGCAAGTCGAACATCGCGGTCAATCTCGCGGTCGCCTTCGCCGAGCGCGGCCTCCGCACGGCGCTGCTCGACGCCGACCTCGGCCTCGCCAACGCCGACGTCCTCTGCGGCAT
The DNA here is from genome assembly GCA_044346895.1 of Phycisphaerales bacterium. Lineage (GTDB taxonomy): Bacteria > Planctomycetota > Phycisphaerae > Phycisphaerales > SM1A02 > QWPT01. Next base: position 5,106 of record JBIIYI010000183.1, on the reverse strand, counting down.
CACGCCGCGCGCGACCCTCGAGGACGTCGTCAGCGGCAACCGCACGCTCGACGAGGTCATGGTCTCCGCGCCGGGCGGGTTCCGCCTGCTCCCGGGCGCGTCCGGGGTCTCCCGCCTCGCCGACATGGGGCAGAGCGTGCGTCGCGAGGTGTTCGGACAGTTGATCGAACTCGAGCAGTCGGTCGACATCCTCCTGATCGACACCGGCGCCGGCATCGGCGCCAACTCGATGGCGTTCGCGGCGGCCGCCGACACGATCGTCGTCGCGACCACGCCCGAGCCGACGTCGATCGCCGATGCCTACGGCGCGATCAAGACGCTCGTCGCGCGCGGACGGCGCGACCGGATCCGCCTCGTCGTCAACATGGCCTCGAGCGAGGAGGAGGCGCGGACGGTGCATGCGCGCGTCAACCGCGTCGCCCGGGCCTTCCTCAGCACCTCGATCGAGTTCGCCGGCGCGATCCCGCACGACTCGGCCGTGCCGAACGCGGTGCGCCGTCGCGAGCCCGTGGCGCTGCATGCGCCCTACGCGCCCGCCTCGCGGGCGATCCGCCAACTCGCCCGGACGCTTGCCGGCGAACCGCTGCCGCCTCCGACCGAGGTGCGCAGGGGGTTCCTGACGCGACTCGCGCAGTACATCGCCCGCCGCTGATCGGCCTCCGCGGATCTCCGCGGAAGTTTCCCGCCCGGGCCCGGGCCTGTCTGGCGCACGGATTGCTCTCCGACTCCGACGTCCTCGTCCTCCCGCCGATAGAGGCTGGAGCGACGCGCGGGCGCGGAGTTCGCCATGCCCACTTCCACGCGTTCATCGTCGGATTCGCTCGCGCACGGTCGCATCGCCGGCCTCGGTCAGGGTTCGCGCGGTTCCTCCTCGCGACCACCGCTCCCGCAGGCGATCGCGGCCTGCATCGGGTTCGGAGCATTCGCCGTGTCCATCGTCGTGGGTGTGTCGGCCGGAAATCCCGTCGAGGCGATCCTGACCCGTGCGCTCGTCTCGATGGTGGTCGCCTTCGTCGGTGGATTCGCGGTGGGTCTCGTGTGCGATTGGATGGTGGGGCAGGAAACGCGCAGGATCGAGCAGTTCATGCGCGCGGAACTTGCCGAGCGCAACGCCTCCGAGGTCGGTCTGGATGGCCTGACCGGCGTCGATGTGATCGAAGATGACGCCGAAACGCTGGCCTCGCAGTCGAATCAATCGGAACGTCTGAACGCCGACGAGCGCCGTGGTGAAAAGTTGGCGGCTTGATGCGAAAGACGCTTGCGGGTTTCGGATTCTCGTTATACTGACGTCGCCTCTCGGGACATGGATGTCTCGGACAGGCGGCAAGCGGGCCTTCCCGAAAGTACGGAAGGCAGCGCAGTGCCCGCAAAGCGTGCGGAATCCGGTGTACCGGTTCCAAGCGTGCGCGGGCGATGGATGAGCGGATGAGCTGCTGCTCGCTCCGGTCTTCCAAGGCGAATGGATCTCGCATCTGGCCCGCATGCTGCGCGCATCGCCAGGGTCATTTCCGTATTCATCGCCTTGGGTCGTCGGGACGAGTCTCGGCTCATGCTTCGGAACATGAGGCGCGGTTTCACGCCGCCGCTTCCCGAGGGTGTGCTTCGCGAAGGCATGCCCTGTGAAGGAAACGGTCCGTGGAAGGCCGATCCCGATGGATCGCCGAGCCCGTGGTTTCGAACTGCATCCGCTTCATCCGTCGTGGGGAGAGGTTCGCGCGCGTCCGTCTGGAGAACGGCCGCGAGCGCGTGGTTTCCGGGTGTCGGGCCTGGCCCGATGCGACGGAAGGGTGTGTGGGCGGTGCGTCTCGCGCATCGCTCCGATTACTGGGACGACTGGTCAAGGAGCCGACCGAATGTCCGACCGAACGAAGTCAGGAACCCGTGCTGAAGCCCGAACGCAAGTCCGCACGCAGGCCCGATCAGGCGATTCTGCGCCGGGCCGGGCATCTACCCCGCCGAAGGTCGCGCGGGAAGTCGTGAAGAAGTACTCGGCTGCGACGCCGAATGCCGCGAAGGGCGGAGCCGCCGTGCGATCCGCCGGACGCTCCACCTCTCGCACCTCCGAGGTCCCCGCGAAGACGGCTGCTGGCGTGAAGTCGGCCGCGAAGTCGGCCGCGAAGTCGTCGACGACCACGACGACCACGACGACCGCGACAACCACGAAGCGCGCCCGCAACGGCGCCGTCTCGCTTCCCGGCGCCGCCAGTGCGCGTGGAGGCCGGATCGCCGCGCTCGAGATCGAGGCCACCATCCTTCCCACCGGCAACTCCGCCGGCAACTCCACGGTTTCCATCGATGCGACCGCCGCTGCCGGCTCTCGCACGATCCGCAAGGCAAGCGCATCCGACGCGGCGGTGACGCGCGCGGCCAAGGCGCCGGCCAAGCCGCTGTCGCTCTCCGAGCGACCGATCGATCAGATCTGGCGTGAGTATCGCGCCACGCCCACCGAGGAGGTCCGCAACTTCCTCATCGCCCGCCACCTCGATCTCGTCGCCTACGCGGCCGAGCGTCTCCACAAGCGACTTCCGAGCGAGGTCGAGATCAACGACCTCAAGTCTGCAGGCGCCTTCGGCCTGATGGATGCGGTCGAGTCGTTCGATCCCGATCGCGGCGTCAAGTTCGAGACGTTCTGCACGCAGCGCATCCGCGGCGCGATGTTCGACGAACTCCGCTCGATGGACTGGGTGCCGCGCCTCGTGCGCAGCCGCACGGCGAAGGTCGACAAGGTCCGCAAGTCGATCGAGATGGAGACCGGTTCGCGTCCGACCGAAGAGGAGGTCGCCGCGCGTCTGAACGTCTCCGGCGAGGAGTTCGAGAAGCTCCAGAAGGACTCGCGTCCCGTCTCGATGGTCAGCCTCACCCGCAAGTGCTTCGAGACCGACAGTTCGAAGGACGTGCGCGAGATCGACGTCGTCGAGGACGGCCGTCAGGAGAATCCGCTGCAGGCCGTGCAGAAGCAGGACCTGCAGTCGCTGATCACGAAGGGGCTCTCGCGCGCGGAGCGCCTCATCGTCATCCTCTACTACTACGAGGAGATGACGATGAAGGAGATCGGCGCGACGCTCGACCTCTCGGAAAGCCGCGTCAGCCAGATGCACTCCTCGATCCTCGCGCGCCTCAAGGCGCAGATGCAGCACCGCGAATCGACCGAGGAATAAGCGAGGAATAAGCGAGGAATAAGCGGGGAATGCGCGGGGAATGCGCGGTGACGTGCATGCGTCCGCCATCCCCGAATCCTCGGACATCCAGCATGAACCCACCACGGGCCCGGCAGATCGCCGGGCCTGTTTCATGGCCGTGCCTCCGTCGAGGACTTCTCTCGGGCGCCAAGGCGAGTTCGATCGCGAACACTCCTCGGTCGCAGATGCCCCTTCGTCGAAGATGCCCCTTCGTCGAAGATGCCCCTTCGTCGCAGATGTCCCTTCGTCGCAGATGCCCCTTAGTCGCAGATGCCCCACGTGCCGAGCATGACCGCGAGATCCGCGGCGTCGGTGTTGTCGTCGCCGGTGAGATCGCCGGCAGGCGAGCCGACGCCCCACGCGCCGAGCAGGAGCGCGAGGTCCGCGGCATCGACCACCCAGTCGCCGGTGAGGTCGGCCGGGCAGGGTGCGCAGCGGAAGTTCGAGACGATGAAGCGGGTGTCGTTGATCGTGCGCGCGTTGTCGCGCTCGTCGGCGATGCCGGTGGGCGTGCCCTGGAAGTTCACGAGCGGGGACGAGAAGCGGCCGATGCGGGAGCCCGGCGCGTAGGCCATCACCGTTCGATATTGCGTCCCGTTCGTCCCGAGGAACCGGTGGCCGGTCGAATAGGGATACACGCCGCCGGTGGTGCATCCTCCGCCGTCGCCGGGCGCGTGGCAGCAGCCCATGTTGTGGCCGAGTTCGTGCGTGAACGTGCGGTTCGAGAAGCAGCCGAGCGCGGTCACGCTGACGCCGTAGTCGACGTCCGAGGGCGATCCTCCGACGAGGAACGCGATGCCGCAGGCGCCGCCGCCGTCCGCGCGGACGAGCGCGGTGAGATCCGCGCCCTGCCACGTCGCGTTCGCGAGGACCGCGTCGAGCACGCCGTCGACCGGATCGCGCAGGAAGTAGAGGTCGTTCACCATCGAGGCGTCCTCGACGTAGCCGCTGGCGCGCTCGGTCCCGCGCAGTTGGAGCTGGACGAGGATGCCCGAGTTCGCGTAGATCGTGTTCGAGTCGCCGACGGCCCAGAGGATCTGGTCGAGCATCTGAGGCTCGCCGCCGGCCTGCGTCACGGCCGCATCGGTGTACGCGACGTACACGTTGATGAGGCTCCCGTCGTCGCAGCCGATCCCGGCGATGCCGCCATCACCGCCGCCATCACCGCCGCCGGCGTGCGTCGGCGCGCGATGCTCCTCGGTCGTGCCGCACGGCAGTTCGGCGGCCGGGGCCGCGATCGAAACGGTCGCCATGCCGGGCTTCGGCGAACGGATCTCGTGGCGCGCGCCTGAGGCGGCGATGAAACCGGCGAGGCGTCCTTCGCGCAGCAGGATCGAGGCCTCGCGGGCCTGGTCGCCCGGGTCCTCGAACTGGAAGTGGATGCCGTCGGCGGCTTGTCCGGGAGCCTCGACGACCGACTTGCGCAGGAGTCGGAGTCCGCTTCCCCCGAGTTGCTCGAAGGCCGCGGGGAGCGGCTCGCCCGACTGGAGGTTCGCAAGCTGCGCGGGGTCGAAGCGGAACGCCTTGCCGGTTGGCGAGTCGGATGCAGGCGACAGCAGGATCGATGCGGCAAGGGCGAGTGCGGTGAGGGGCATGCGGGTCTTCCGGGGGGATGCTCAAAGGACGGAGGTCTGGGACGGGACGCGTGGGACGGCGTCGAGGAGTGTCCTCGGTCGTGATCGATCCGCAAGGATTCGTGTGGCGATTCCGGGAGGTTCCGGGCTCCGTGCGAGGTTTCGCGAGGTTCCCGGGCGTCGTGGGAGACCCGCACGCGACCCGCACGCGACCCGCACGCGACATCCCACGCGACATTCCACGCGACATTCCACGCGACATTCCACGCGACATCCCACGCGACATCCCACGCGACATCCCACGCGACATCCCACGCGACATCCCACGCGACATCCCACGCGACATCCCACGC
>JBIIYI010000182.1:0-6186 GCA_044346895.1 Phycisphaerales bacterium | reverse complement strand
CGGACGGGAGACGCCGGACGGGAGACGCCGGAGTGGCGACCTCCACGCGCGAAAAGGCGTCGACCCCGCCGGAGCATCCAGCGGGGTCGACGAAGCTCGAAGTCGAAAGGGTTCGAAGTCGAAAGGCGCACGCTTACGGACAGTCGCCCCACGCGGCGAGGAGGAGCGAAAGATCGCTCGCGCCGATCGTGCCGTCAGCATCGAGGTCGTAGGTCGCGTTCGACGAACCCCAGTTCGCCAGGATCTGCGAGAGGTCGCTCGCGCCCACGACGCCGTCGTTGTCGAAGTCGACCGGGCACGGCGACGAAGTCTCGAAGAGCTGCTGGGCCTTCGCGAACGCACGCTGGCCGGCGAGCGAACCCAGCCGACGGCCCTCGAAGTCGTCGAAGTCGGGATGGATGCCGCCGAAGAGGCGCGACAGGCCCGACTGATCGGCCGCGTCGTAGTAGGTCGCCCACTGGAAGGCGAAGGTCTGCGACGGGCCGTCCTCGAAGACGAGGAACTGGTTCTGGGCGCAGATGAACTCGCCGTATCCGCCCGGGAAGAACTCCGAGCCGGTCAGCGCGGTCATGACCTCGGCGCCCGCGCGGCTGTAGGTCGAGTGGCCCGAGACGTAGCCCGCGAACGGCGGCGTGACGAACGTCGGCCGCTGGTACGACACCCAGTTGCCCGCGAGCATCCAGTGGATGCCCGAGTACTGGTTCGTCGGACTGGCGGGGGCGCCCGGCCATCCGCGGATCGCGATCTCGCCCTCGTATCCCGCGAGATCCTCGTGGCGCTGGCCGGGTTGGGTGGTGGCGATCGTGATCACCTCGACGAGCCCGGGCGCGAGATGCAGGCCGTTCAGGTCGAACTTCGGCTGCGCCGGATCTGAGCACTGACCGCGCTGCGCCATGTATCGGATCGCGCCGATCGGACGCATCGTGTCGTAGTACCCCTTGAGGCCCCACGCGGTGATGGCCGCGTCGTGCAGCGCACCGTTGAGCGTGACGTACATCTTGACGTCCCACTCGAGCGGGCCGAGCTCGGGCCCCTTGCCGCCCATGCGGCGCTCGAACGAGGGATGCTCGATGACGTGGTTCGCGATCTCGTTCCAGTGGCCGGGCGGCGTGGTCGAGTTCGGACCATCGGCCCAGAACTCCGCCAGGCAGCGCGCCCAGTCGCCGCGGCGAACGACGTTCGGCGGATAGGGAAGTCCGGTCGCCGGATTCAACGCATGGCCGGTGCCGTCGTTCGTCCCGAGCGTGTTGTTGCCGAGCACCGCCGGCGAGATATCCATCATCACGCCGTCATCCGGCGTCAGCTGGCTCGAGAGGCGGATGACATCCTCGTGACCGAATCGCCACGCCACATCGCCCACGCCGTTGAGGACCGGCGGCGGATTCGAGACCGTCAGCACGCCGCTGCGCGCGGGGTCCATCTCCGAGGGCTGGATCGCGAACGGCGTCACGGAACCCCAGAACGGCGCCACCTTCGCCGGGAAGCCGCCGGGAATGACGTTTCCGTTCTGATCGACGAAGAAATCAAGCGCGAGCGGCTGGTAGCGCGTCGGATCGGACACCGTCGGATTGAACGGCAGCGCGACGACGAGCGGCTGGTTGACGTCGGGGTAGGTCCCCGGCGCCTTCGCATGGTTGAACTCCTCGCGCGAGTTGTCCGCGAGCCCCTGCTGGATCACGAGCGCCGCGATCCGGTTGCCGACGGCCGCGGGCGAGTTTCCAACGGTCGTCGTCACGTTCGTCGGGTATCCGAGCGCCGCCATGCGCGCATCGAGGTAGCCGTTGATGATGGTGACATTCGGGCTGAGCGCGAACCGATGCTTGAGCAGCCGATAGGCCGCGTACGAGATCGACTCGTGACGGGCCGCCTCGACGTCGCCCTTGGCGGTGATCTTCTCGGCGAAGAAGTAGCCTTCGGTCGACGCGTCGTAGCAGGCCCACGCGTCGTACATCGCGACCGACAGGTGGAACAGGTTGCGCGCCTGAATGGGCGGACGCACCAGATCCTTCTTGATCGACTCGAGCGTCGTCTCGTTCCACTGCTTCGCCACCGAGTCGGTTGCGTGGAGCGATCCGGACACCGCGCATGCGGCGACTCCCGCGGCGGCGAGGAGCCCCATTCGGAACGAACGGCGCTTCGAAAAACCCATCTTCGAACATTCCATGGAAGACTCCCCGTGGCGCGTGGCCAGTAAGGCAAAGTAACCCCAGTCGGCCGGGGAGCAAGACGAAGCACCCGCGGCATGGCCCGAAAGGCAAAGTAACCCCAGTCGGCCGGGGAGCAAGACGAAGCACCCGCGGCATGGCCCGAAAGGACGAAGTCGGACCTCGGTCGACCCGGGCGCCTCGCCCGAAGCCGTACAATCCGTCCTCCGTCGCCACGGGGACGATCTCGCAGGGGATCGCCGAGGAATCGCGAGATTCCCCGGACCTCGCGCCGATCGACCCCGTTTCGAGCGCTCGAACGCGCCTCGCCACCGCCGCTGCCCGCTTCATGCGCGCTTCCGACCGCTTCCGACCGCTTCCGACCGCTTCCGACCGAGCCGCCCAGCCCGACCCGAAACACCCCCCTCCACGTCTCCAGACCCGTCTCCTTCACGTCCAGGCTTCGCCCCGACCCGTGCCCTTCGACCTCCAGTCCATCCTCCGTGCCCACCAAGGTGAAGGTTCGGCGCTCCACGCCGAGCACATCAACCCGCGCTTCGCGACCGTCCTGAAGACGATCGGCTACGACCGCGACTACGTGCGCGCCGAGGGCCCCTACCTCTTCGACGCGGCCGGCAACCGCTACCTCGACTTCCTCGGCGGCTACGCGGTGTGCAACTTCGGCCGCAACCATCCGACGATCAAGAAGGCGCTCGCCGACTACCTCGCGCTCGATCTCGCGACGATGGTGCAGTTCGAGGCGCCGCTCTTGTCCGGGCTTCTCGCGAAGGAACTCAAGCGTCGCATCGGCCGCGGACTCGACTACGTCTTCTTCACGAACTCGGGTACCGAAGGCGTCGAGGCCGCGATCAAGTTCGCGAAGTGCGCCACCGGCCGCCCCGCGCTCCTGCACGCGCCGAAGGCGTTCCACGGGCTCTCCTCGGGCTCGGTGTCGCTCAACGGCTGCGACAGTTTCCGACAGGGCTTCGCGCCGTTCCTCCCCGAGTGCCGACAGGTCGCGTTCAACGATCTCGCGGCGCTCGAGAAGGAGCTCGCGCGCGGCGACGTCGCGGCGTTCATCATCGAGCCGATCCAGGGGAAGGGCGTGAACATCCACGCGCCCGGCTACCTCGCCGAAGCCGCGCACCTCTGCCATCGATACGGCGCGCTCTTCGTCGCCGACGAAGTGCAGACGGGGATCGGCCGCACGGGCTCGTTCCTCGCGCTCGATCAGGAAGACGGCGCGAAAGGCCCGGTCGAGCCCGACATGGTGATTCTGTCGAAGGCGCTTTCGGGCGGTTACGTGCCGGTCGGCGCGGTGCTCGTGAAGGGCGATGTGTGGAAGAAGGTCTTCACCACGCTTGATCGCGCGATCGTGCATTCGTCGACCTTCCATCAGGGCGCGATGGCGATGACCGCGGGGCTCGCCGCGCTCGCGGCGTACGACGAGACGAACGCCGCCGAGAACGCGCGCCGCATGGGCGCGATGATCCGCGAAGGCGTCGAAGCGATGAAGCCGCGCTTCGAGATGCTGAAGGAAGTGCGTCAGCGCGGACTCATGATCGGCATCGAGTTCGGCCCGCCGAAGTCGCTTCTCTTGAAAGCGAATTGGGCCGCCACGCACGCGATGGACAAGAATCTCTTCGCGCAGGCGGTGGTCGTTCCGCTGATGGAGGATCACCGCATTCTCTGCCAGGTCGCGGGTCACAACCAGGACGTGGTGAAGTTGATTCCGCCGCTTGTGATTTCGGAAGCCGATGTGCGCGACTTCTTGCGCGCGTTCGAGGCGGTCATGGTGAGCCTTCACAAGCCGACCGCGACCGTCGGGCTGCTCGCGCGTCTCGGCAAGAACGCGCTCTTCGGCGGGCGACGCGGCGTGCAGGATTCTGGCGGCGCGCACGATTCAGACGACGCTCGGACCGAGGTCGCGCGTCCGTGACCGGACGGCTCGCGCAGTACGTGACGGCGTGGCCGCGCGCGGTTGTCGCCGTCGGCGCGGTGATTGCCGTGCTGGGCGCGTGGCTTGGGATGTTCCACCTCGCGCTCGACAGCGACACCGATTCGCTCATCGCGCCCGAGCGGCCCTTCATGCGCGAGTACCGCGCGTTTCAAGAAGAGTTCGGCGATCTCGAAGGCGTCGTGATCGCGGTCGATCCTCAGCCGAAAGGTGCGGCATCGAGCGATGATGCCGCCGCGCGCGCGGCGGTCGATGCACTGGCGAGTGCGCTCGATCTCCTCGATGAGAAGCCGTTTGTCACGGGTTTCGCGGCATCGATCGCGCCCGACGAACAATGGAGGCTCGCGTCGTGGGCTGCGAGCGACGCGGAGCTCAAAGCGATGGCCGGGGAAGCGAACGCGATCGCCGATGTCGCGCGCGGCAATGTCGCGGCGCATCCCGTCGTGGCGACGGCGTTGAGCGTCGCGCGGCCGCGCGAGTATCTGCGTGCGCCAGGCGGAACGCTCTACTTCGTCGAAGCGATGCCGGTGAAGGACTTCTCGCTGCTCGACCCCGTCGGAGAACCGATCGCGGCGATTCGCGCGGCGGTCGACGCCGTACGCGCGGCGCATCCGACGGTCGAGATCGGCCTCACGGGAAAGCCCGTGTTGCAGCACGATGAGATGGCGACCGCGAACCGCGACATGGCGATCGCGAGTGCTGTTTCGCTCGTCATCATCACGCTGCTCTTCATTCGGGTTTTCCGCGGCGTGCGGCGGCCGCTGCTCGCGGTCGTTGCGTTCGCGATCGCCACGGGCTGGACCTACGGCGCGGCGACGCTTCTTGTCGGTCACCTGAATCTTCTCTCGACGGTGTTCATGCTCGTCCTCGTCGGTGCAGGACTCGACTACGGCGTGCATGTCGTGAGCCGATACGGCGAGTTTCGTCGAACGCGCGAGGCGCGCGACGCGGCCATGCTCGCCGTTCGACATGTCGGGCCAGGCACGCTCGCGGGTGCGGCGGGTTCGGCGGCGGTCTTCTTCGGCGCGTGGTTCAGCGATTTCGGCGGACTGCGCGAACTCGGCGTGATCGCGGGCGCGGGGCTGCTTCTTTGCGCGCTCGCGATGGTCACGGTGCTCCCTGCGTTGCTCGCGCTTCTCGACGGCGGGAAGGCACGCGGGGCGGGCAGCGAGCGGGATGATGCGGCACGCGGCGAAGATGCCGAGCGCAGCCATCTTGCGGAGCGCGGCGAGGCCGCAGCGCGCCGCGAGGCCGCATCTGACCACGCACCCGCGAGCCCGCCGCCGAACTGGAGCTATCGGCAGCAGATCGCAGCGGCGGTCTTCCCGATCCTCGCGTGCCTCTTCTTCCTGCCAGCCGGCCTGCGCTTCGAATCGAACTTGCTCGAACTCCAATCGCCGACCCTCGAAAGCGTGCAGTGGGAACGACGCATCTTCGCGGACAGCGCGAGCGCATCGTGGTTCGCCGCATCGAGTGCTGCGAGTCTCGAAGAAGTGGAAGCGCTCGTCGCGAAAGCGGCGGAACACCCTGAAATCCTGCGTGCGGAGTCGATCCTCGACGTCATCCCGCGCGACACCGACGCACGCGCGGCGCTGCGCGCGAAGGTCGCCGCTGCAGGCGCAGGCGTGACAGACGCGCCGCCAGCCGCCGACGCCCCCGCTGCCGTTCGCGCCGCGTGGAACATCGTGTGGGGCGCCACGCTTCCGCTGCGCGATGCGTTGCCGGATGCGATCGCCCCTCGACTCGTGTCGCCGAAGGGACGATTCCTCGTTCGCCATATCCCGAAGGAAGACGCGTGGGATGAAGCGTCGCTCGCGCGTTTCGTCGAGGCCGTGCGCAAAGTCGATCCAAAGGCGACGGGCGTCCCCATCACGCAGCTTGAGTCGATTCGCGACATGCGCGGCGCGTTCATCGAAACGAGTTTGTGGGCCGTACTCGCGGTCACGATCATCGCGGCGATCTCGTTCCGCGCGATTCTCCCTGCGCTGCTTGCGACCGCGACGGTCGTCGCCGGGGTCGGCATGACGATCGCGCTCCTTCCCCTCTTCGGCTCGCATCTCAACCTCGCGAACTTCTTCGCGATTC
>JBIIYI010000181.1:0-6187 GCA_044346895.1 Phycisphaerales bacterium | reverse complement strand
TCGAAGGCTTCGTCGAACGCCGACCCGCGCATGATGAGCCTCCAGCGCGTCCTCGTCGGCATCCGCAACGACCTCCTCACGATGTCGCAGGCCGATCGCACGAGCCTCGCGAAGGTTCTGGCGCCGGCGCTCGCCGACGTGCTGGCCGCCTCTCAGGCGCAGTGGGACGCAGGCCATGCGTCGAAGACCGTCGGCCCGGCCTACGCGTCGACCGTCAACAACTGCGAGGTCATGCTCCGACTCATCGACCGCGCCGAGCGGCCGTCGGCCTATTCCGGCTCGAAGCCGGAAGCGGACGCGCGCGTCCTCGCGACCTCCTGGGACGCGAAGGATCGCGCGAAGTTCGACGCGGAAGTCAAGCGCTGGGCCGGGATCGTCGCCGCGGCGCCCTACCGCAACTGAGCCGTCGCGGAGACCGCACTCGCTGGTCGAGGACCGCATGCCGGAATGCCCGCATGCCGGGATACCCGTGTTCCCGCGCCCACGTGCCCGCGCCCACGTGCCCGCGCATCCGCTGGCGTGTCATCGCGCCTTCGGCCAGATGATGGCAAACGCAACCTGAGCGCGATCCCGCCGCGACGTATCCTGCGTCCGTGCGGCTGATCGCTCCATTCCTGCTCCTCGTCGTCGCGCTCGCGGCGGCGATCTCGCTCGACCGGCCGCTGCCTCCGGCGGACCTCGTGATCATCGAGCGCAGCGACTGCTACACGCTCGACCCGCAGCGGATGAGCTACCAGCACGAACTGCGCCGCGCACGCGTGATCTACGAGACGCTCGTCAACCTGCGCGCGTCCGACTGCGCGGTGGTCCCCGGCGTCGCGGAGCGCTGGGAATCCTCGCCCGACGGGCGCACGTGGACGTTCCATCTCCGCGACGACGCCTTCTGGTCGAACGGCGATCCCGTGACGAGCCGCGACTTCGCCTACGCGTGGCGCCGCGCGCTCCTTCCCGACACCGCGGCCGACTACTCCGGTCTCTTCTGGGAGATCCGCGGCGGGAAGGACTTCTTCCATCGTCGCAAGGAGCGGCTCGCGGAGTACGCGCGCGCGCGCAAGGAGGGCCGCGCGAACTCCGACGACCTCGAGCGGCTCTGGGCCGACACCGTCGTCGACTTCGAGGAGAACGTCGGCATCGAGACGCCGGACGACCGCACGCTCGTCGTCCACCTCGAGACGCCGCTCGCCTACTTCCTCGACATCTGCGCGTTCCCGCCGTTCGCCCCGGTCCACCGCGAGACGGTCGAACGCCACGTGACGCATGACCCGGACACCGGCGGCATCGTCCAGCGGCACGACTGGACCAAGCCCGGCGAGATCGTGACGAACGGCGCGTACGTCCCGACGGTGTGGCGCTACAAGCGCGACATGCGCCTCGAGCGCAATCCGCACTACTGGAATCAGGACGCCACGCAGGCCGACTCGATCGAATGCCGCACGATCGAGAATCCGAACACCGGCGTGCTCGCCTTCGAATCGGGCGGCGCCGACTGGCTCACCGATCTCGGGCCCGAATACAAGACGGAGATGCTCGCCGAGCGCCGCGCGTACCTCGAGCGCTTCCGCGCCGACGTCGACGCGGGGCTTGCGCGCGGCGCGGATCTCGACGACGTCGTCGGCGCGCTGCCCGCGCCCGGTGCGGGCGAACGCCGCGACGTGCGCGGATTCGACGCCTTCGGCACCGACTTCTTCAGCTTCAACTGCCGCGCCACGCTGCCCGGCGAGAAGCCGAACCCCTTCCACGACGCGCGCGTCCGCCGCGCGTTCGCGCTCGCCGTCGACAAGCGGCAGCTGATCGACCGCATCACGCGGCTCGGTGAGCGCGTCGCGTCGACGCTCGTTCCGCCCGGCTCGATCAAGGGCTATCCGTCCGTCGAGGGGCTCGGCTTCGATCCCGCGCGCGCGAGAGAGGAACTGAAGGCCGCCGGATACGAGGACCGCGACGGCGACGGCGTCGTCGAGGACGCGCAGGGCGCGCGCTTCCCCACCGTCGACATCCTCTACTCGACCGCGAGCCCGCGCTACCAGAACCTCGCGCTCGCGATGCGCGACATGTGGAAGCGCGAGCTGCGCGTCGCGGCCGAGTGCCGCGGCAAGGACTCGAAGCTCTACAAGGAGGATCTCAAGAAGGGCAACTTCATGATCGCGCGCGGCGGCTGGTACGGCGACTACGGCGATCCGACGACGTGGCTCGACCTCCAGCGCACGGGCAACGGCAACAACGACCGCGGCTATTCGAATCCGAAGCTCGACGCGATGCTCGATGCCGCGCGGCTCGAGGGCGACGCGGCGAAGCGCCTCGCGATGCTCGCCGAATGCGAGCGCTGGCTCTTCACCGAGGAGATGCCGCTCCTCCCGATCTGCAATTACGTCACCGTGTACATGTACGATCCGTCGCGTCTCGCGGGGATGAGCGGGCATCCGAGGCTCGAGCAGGATCTCTCGACCCTGCACCGGAGGGACGCGGCTGGGCGCTCCGGGAAGGACGTCGACGCGGAGGACGCGCGATGAGCGCCGACCGACCGTCGATCGCGAGCCTCCTCGCGCGCCGGCTCTTGCAGCTGCCGCTCATCGTGCTCGCGGTGTACACCGTGACCTTCGTGCTCGCGTGGAGCATCCCCGGCAACCCGCTCGAGAATCCGGAAGGCCGCCGTCCGCCCGCCGAGATCGCCGAGGCGATGAAGAAGCAGTACAAGCTCGACGATCCGGTCGCGTTCTACTTCGACTACCTCGGGAAGGCGTCGGGCGTGTCGTGGATGCTCGGGAAGCATCCGGTGCCGTTCGACCTCGGGCCTTCGCTCAAGCAGCCCGACTGGAGCGTGAACGAGATCCTCGGCACCGGGCTTCCGGTATCGATCTCGCTGGGTCTCGCCGCGATGCTGATCGCGCTTTCGATCGGTCTGGTCGCGGGCACCATCGGCGGCCTGCGGCCCGGAAGCGCCTCCGACTACCTCACGCAGCTCCTCGCGATCATCGGCATCAGCCTGCCGAGCTTCGTGATCGGAAGCGCGATCCTGATGTTCTTCGCGGTCAAGCTGCGCGCGCCCGCTATCGGCTGGGGCGGCGAGACGGTGTTCGAATCGCTCGTCCGCGCGTCGTTCCCGGCCTTCACGCTGTCGCTGCCGTTCGCCGCGTACATCTCGCGCCTCGTCCGCTTCGGCTTGATCGAGGAGATGTCGAGCGACTACATCCGCACCGCGCGCGCGAAGGGGCTCCCCCGCTGGCGCGTCGCGCTCGGACATGCGCTGCGGAACGCGTTCCTGCCGGTGCTCTCGTACCTCGGCCCCGCCACCGCGGTCGCGCTCACGGGCTCGTTCGTCGTCGAGAAGGTCTTCGCCGTCCCGGGCGTCGGCCAGCACTTCGTCGACGGGGTCCTCGGGAAGGACATCACGCTCGTGATGGGCGTGGTGCTCGTCTACTCGACGCTGATGGTCGTGCTCAACCTCGCGGTCGACGTTCTCTATCGATTCGTCGATCCGCGGCTGGGGTGAGGGTCGATCCCGGGTGCCGGGCGCTGTCCGAGGCCGCAACCGCATGCGCGATTTCGTTCGCGCGCGTCCGATTCGCTGAGTTTTGCAATAAAGCACGCGCTCGAGAAGCGACGGATTCTCGTCGGGCTCGGGAGGTCAGGACTCATAATGCGGCGTGATGCTGCAAATGCGCATCATTCGGGCGAAATTCGTCGAACTGCCGCGGAACTCTTTTCTGTTGCAGTTCCCCGCATTATTGTTGCGTCCGATCCGTCGGATGACGCATGTCCTCCGGCAGGCAACCGCTTCGTCGTCTCGGCGGTGCACCAAGGCTCCACATCGAGGATGAAAGATGGCACGCTTCGCGTTCGCGTTGATCGGTACTCTCGCGCTCACCTCCGCAGTTGTCGCCGTGCCGCCGCTGCAGCCCAAGGCGGGTGAGCCGATTCCCGGCCTCACGCCGAACGAGCGCGCCCTCTTCGAACTCGGGAAGCAGAACTACGCGCGGACGATTACGGTCGAAGAAGGACGGGGGCCCGCGTTCAACTCCACGAGTTGCCAGTCCTGCCACGACAATCCGATCGGAGGCTGGGGCACGACGACCGTGCTGCACTTCTCGAGACTCGAGGCGAACGGCGAGTTCGACTACCTCGAGGATTTCGGAGGTCCCGTCCTTCAGGTTCAGGGCATCTCCCTGGGTTGCCGCGAAGCGATGCCGGAGTTCGCCAATCATCGACGCGAACGCGTGACCCCGAGCGTGCTCGCCTTTGGACTCGTCGAGGCGCTGACCGACGCGCAGCTCGCCGCACACGCGGACCCGGAGGATGCCGACGGCGACGGTGTCTCGGGGCGCGTGCGAATGGTCGGCCTGCTCGAGAACCCCTCCGCCCCGCCGCGCGCCGGCCGATTCGGATGGAAGGCGCAGCTGGCAACGACGCTCTCCTTCGCAGGGGATGCCGCCCGGACCGAGATGGGTCTCACGAACTACGTCGAACCTCATGAAACGGCCCCGAACGGCGACGAGACGCAGCTCGACGCGTGCGACGTCGTTCCCGAGACCGAGGACCAGCCGGATGCCCGCGGCATCCGCTTCGTCGACAGCATCACCGCGTTCCAGCGCTATCTCGCGCCACCGCCGCAGATGCCGCGAAGCGGGATGTACGGCGAGGAGGTCTTCGAGGCCATCGGTTGCGTCAAGTGCCATGTGCGCACCTTCACCACGCCGGGCGCTTCGTCGCTCGAATCCGCGCTCCGGAGCGTCGAGTTCCATCCGTACTCCGACTTCCTGCTCCACGACATGGGCGACATCGGGGTCGATGTGAACAACAACGGCACGATTCGCCTCGATGACGGCGACATCCTCGGCGACGGAATCGGCGACGGCATTCCGGAGCCTGGCGTCGATCCGTTCGAAATGAAGACCCCACCGCTCTGGAACCTGCGCACGCGCGAAGTCATGCTGCACGATGGCTCGGCGGACGCGGAGTCCTTCGCGGAGCGCGTCGAGCAGGCGATCTTGCGGCATGGCGGCGAGGCGTCGAACTCGAGATCCGCGTGGAAGGCGCTCGACGCGTTCGACCGCGAGGCGCTCGTGGCGTTCCTCGAGTCGCTCGGACGCGAGGAGTACGACGCGGACGGCGATGGAGAGGTAACGGCGCTCGACTACCGGGTCATCGCGGAGTGCGTGGGCAAGCCCATCACCCCGGATGAACCGTGCGCGGTCGCGGATATCGATGGAAACAGCGTCATCGACGAGGAGGAGTTCGGCGCGCTTGCGGAACGCCTCGGCATCGGCTCGGACTGCAATCAGAACGGAACACCCGACCTAGAGGACATCGCCGAGGGTTGGAGCGAGGATGCCGCACCCGCGGACGGAGTTCCCGACGAGTGCGGCAATCTCACTGCCGGACAGCGCGTCGTTCGCATCCGACGCGTCGTGAACGCGACGATCCCGACGGCACAGACCGTCCTCGACGAGATTCCCGCCTCGGCGTTCCCCGAGGACGGCTCGATCGTGAGGGTTCGCTTCGGACTCGAGATGGAGCACCCCTGGCTGTCGGATGTGCTTGCCTCCGCGCAGCGCGCCGAAACCACCGCGATTCCGCTTCTCACCGGCGTGAACTGCGCGAACACGCCGGGACAAGGTTGTCTCAAGGCCTCCGCGGACTTCGATGGCACCTACTGGTTCGTGCCGTTCGGAGTCACGCCGTGCCAATCGAGCCTGTCGGCGTTCGTCGATCGGCCGGGCTGCACGTCCGTGCCTTCCTTCTGCTCGAACGGAGTCGCGAACGACGGATGCAAGTATCTCGTGCCGGGGCAGTACAAGGCGGCCGCGGTTCCCGATTTGTGGCCGCAGGCCGGCCAGCTGATGCAGACGCCTTGGAGAATCCTGCTCGGCGACGATGCAAACACCGAGTTCACCGGTTCCCTGGTCGCGTGGACGCTCGAGGTGGTGTACGTCCCGTTCGGAAACGATTGCGACGGCGATGGCGTCATCGACGAGCTCGAGCAGGATGCGAACGGGAACGGTCTTGCCGACGACTGCGAGGTCATCGCGGACCCCTCGCTCGACTGCGATGGCGATGGACTCCTAGATTCCGTGCAGACCCAGATGGATCCATCGCTCGACTGCGATCTGAACGGCCGCCCGGACGATTGCGATCCCGACTCGGACAACGACGGATTCATCGATGCCTGCGATGCGTGTCCGAACAATCCCGC
>JBIIYI010000179.1:0-6196 GCA_044346895.1 Phycisphaerales bacterium | reverse complement strand
CTTCGAGCGCGTGTTCAGCCTCCCGGAGCCTCCCGACGTCGTCTTCTTCCTCACCGACGGCGAGATTCCCGCGGATACGCCCTACCACGTGAAGGACTTCGCCGACAAGCTGAAGCGCGACGTGATCGTCAACACGATCGGATTCTCGAGCGAGGCGGGCAAGGGACCGCTCATGCAGATCGCGAAGGAGAACCGCGGCGTCTTCCGCTTCGTGCCGACCGGCGGCGGAGGGACGCGCCCATGAGCGCCTCGCGTTCCATCCGACGCGCGCGGGTCCGCGCCCTCGCCGCCATGCTCGTTCCGATGGTCGTCCTCGCTGCGGTTCCGCGCGCATTCGCCGAAGTGACGGTGATCCTGCGTGGAAACGCCGAGCCGGTCACCGGGATCGGCGCCGTCGCCGCGCTGCGCGGACTCGAGGTCCAGCAAGGCGGGGTCCAGCAGGGCGGCGCGCGCGCATCGGTCGTCGTTCCGTGGGACATGGTGCGCTCGGTCGAGGGTGCGACGATCGCCGGACTCGAGGGCGAACTCGCGGTCGGGCAGGATCTCTGGCGCGCGCGCATCCGCGTCGAGCGCGGCGACGAGGCGCTCGCGGAGCCGCTCCTCCTCAAGCACTGGGATCGCTACCGCCTGCAGGATGGTCCGACCACCGCGGTCGTCGCGGAGGGCCTCCTGCGCTGCGCGCTCGCGCGGGGCGACCTGCGCGCGTCGGTCGAGCCGTGGTTCGTCTGCCTGCGCATCGGTTCGAACGGCGAGCCGTCGCGATATCCGGAACTCGCCGGCGTCCTCGACGACACGACCGGGCTCCTTCCCGAGGCGTCCCCGTTCCTTCCGTCGTCGCGACGGAACGAACTCGCGGAAGCGCTCGCGGCGATCGGCAGGTCGGCGGGATCGTCCGCGGCGGCATCGGCGGCGGGAGTCGCCGGCGATTGCGCGGCGCGGCTCGCGCGCATGCTCGCCGCAACCGAGGCGGGAGCGTCGATCGTGGCGGCGTCCGACCCCGGCCGCGATGCGGCGCCGTCGGTACGCGCGCTCGGCCTCATCGAGACGATCCTGACGGCTCCGGACCGCCGTTCCGCCGATCGCGCGGTCGCGGAGTTCGAGCGCATCCTGCCCGATCCGCCCGGCTATCTCGCGGCGTGGAAGCTCGCGGCGGCGGGCGCGCAGGCCGCGCGGAGCGCTCGCGCGCTGGAAGGCGAGCCGCGCGCCCGCGCGCTGGAAGGCGAGCCGCGCGCTCGCGCGCTGGAAGGCGAGCCGCGCGCTCGCGCGCTGGAAGGCGAGCCGCGCGCTCGCGCGCTGGAAAGCGCCGCTCTCGCGCTTCTTGCCGTTCCCGCCTCCGGGCTCGACAAGTCGGGCCTCGTCGATGCGTATGCCCTCGAGGAGGCCGTCGCGCTTCTCAAGGAAGCGGGCGATCAGGTGTCCGCGGCGCAGGTCGCGACGATTCTCGAAGAACGCCTGCGCGATGCGGCGGGAGGCAGGCGCTGAGTCGCGAAGGTCGGATGAACGACCGAACGCGCCTCGGGTGAACGGGCGGACGACACGAAGGCGGGCCACGCGCGGCCCAGGCAGGTGCCGGCGGGAAGGCCGGACGCCGAACGCGCGGGAAGCGAGTCACGACATGCAGACGATCATCCCCACCATCCTCATGCAGGCCGCCGAGTCCGAATCGAAGGGCGGTGGAACGCTCCTCAAGTTCATCACCGGCGGCGGCGTCATCGGCTACATCATCGTGCTGCTCTCCGTGGTGGCGGTGGCGTTCGTCGTCATCCACTTCGTGCAGATCCGGCGCACGGCGCTGCTGCCCGCCGAGAAGGTGCAGGCCGTGCGCGAGATGGTCGAGCGCGGCGACCTCGAGGGCGCGCTCGAGTACTCGGCGCTTCCCGCGAACGACTGCTACTACCTGCGCGTGATCGGCGCGGGCCTCAAGCGCTTCCTCCGCTCGCCCTTCGGCGCCTTCGAGATCAAGGCCGCGATGGAGGAGGCGGGCGCCGAGGAGACCGCGAAGCTCTACCGCACGATGGACGTGATCGCGACGATCGGATCGGTCGCGCCGCTCCTCGGGCTGCTCGGCACCGTGCAGGGCATGATCGGCGCGTTCGACACCGTCGCGACGGGCGCCGCCAACAACGCGAGCTACTACGAGGAGCTCGCCTCGAACATCGCCATCGCGCTCATCACCACCTTCCAGGGCCTCGTCGTCGCGATCCCGTGCGTCTCGATCTACGGATACCTCCGCAACCGCGTCGACGCGCTCGCGGGCGAGTGCGCGTCGAACGCCGACGAGATCGTGACGCTGGTCGAGAAGGGCGCGCGCAAGGGCGGCAAGTGAACCGCCCGGGGCGCGGCCGAGACGACGGTCGCGCGGTCCGGACGTGAGCGCGCGGGCATGAGCGAACGCGGCAGGCAAGACGACGGAAGTCACGACGGCGGAAGTCACGACGGCGCATCAGGTACACACCGTGCAGTTCCAGAAGAACAAGTCCAGCAACCGAGCCGTCGCCATCGACATGACGCCGATGATCGACATCGTGTTCCAGCTCCTGATCTTCTTCCTCGTGACGGCCCAGATGGCGCAGGTGACGCGCTCCCAGCTCGATCTCCCCAAGGAGAAGGGCGAGGAGGAGAAGGAGGTCGAGCAGGCGGGCCTCACGATCAACGTGCTCGCCGACGGCAGCGTCGAGGTGAACGGTTCGATCGTCTCGTTCGAGGCGCTCGACCAGCTCGTCGACGAGGCGGTTGCGCGCGCGGGAGGCGTCGACCGCGTCAAGCCGCTGATCCGCGCCGATCGCGCGGCCGACGCCGCGCAGCTCAACGCCGTCTTCAACCGCCTGAGCGGGCGCGGTCTCTCCGCGATCCGGCTCGCGACCGAGAGGAGCCGCTGATGCGCTTCCGCCGCAAGGGTGGCGACCGCAAGCCGGAGCTCAACCTCGCGTCGATGATCGACGCGACGTTCCTCCTGCTCGCCTTCTTCATCTTCACCTCGGGAGCCGGCTCGAACGAGTCGAAGCTCTCGCCGAACCTGCGCGTCCAGCAGGGGACCGACGCGAAGGACGACCTCGAGCCGCAGGTGGTCGAGGTGCTGAAGGTCGACGGGCAGGTCGTCTACCGGCTCGGCTCGGCCGATCATCCGACGCGCGACGCGCTCTCGGCGGCGCTGCGCGAGCTCCCGCTCGACCGGGGGCTCTTCGTGCGCGTCTACGCGGGTGTCGACGTCGGCGCGGCGGCGGCCGCGATCCAGGTGGCGCGCGACGTGGGATTCGAGGCGGTGACCTATGTGCCTGCGAAGTGAATCGGACAACATCCGCGCGTTCCGAGGCGCTCCGCGCCCGCTCGCCCGTGCGCTCGCCGGACTCGCGCTCGCCGTCGCATGCGCGGCCGCGTCGCCCGCGCGGGCCGACGACGTGCTCGACTTCCTCGAGGCGCGTGGACTCGACTCGCTCGCCGCGCTCCGCGTCGAGCAGCTCGCAGACGGCGCCAGCGCCGAGGATCGCGCCCAGCTCCTCGACCGCCTCGCCGAGATCTTCGCGCGCGTCCTCGACACGACCGACGACCGCGCCACGCAGGAGCGCCTGCTGGCGCGGGCCGATGCGCTCGTCGAGGAGCTCGCGACCGCGAAGGGCGACGCGCTGCGGGTCTCCGCCGCGCGCACGCGCTACCGCGACGCCGCCCGCCTCGCCGAGGGAATCCGCGCGGGGATCGCGGGCGACGCGACGAAGGCGAGCGCGACGCTCGCCGCGCAGGCCGCGTCGCTCCTCGACGTCGCCAAGCGCGCCGAGAAGCGCGCCTCCGACATCGACAAGCGCGCCGAACGCGCCAGCGGACTCGCGCGCGATCTCGCCGTCGAGGCGATGCAGGAGGAGCGCGGGACGGCGGGGCAGGCGCGCTACCTCGCGGCGTGGAGCCTCCTCTACCGCGGATTCCTCGCGAAGAGCGACGCGGACACCGCGAAGGCGCGCGAGATCTTCGCCGAACTGCTCGGCGCGCAGGACGGCAAGCTCGATCCGCGCGACGTGAGCGAGACGCTGCGCGCCGACGAGGCGTTCGCGAGCGCCATCCTCGGCATCGCGCTCGCGAAGGCGCGCGTCGAGGGATACCCCGCGTCGGCCCCGTACCTCAAGCTCCTCGAGGACGACGAGACGCATCCCTCGGTGCGCGACGCGCTCGACGGGTGGAAGCTGGTCGCCGCGCTCGAGGCGCGCGCGTTCGGCCCGGCGCGCGAGCAGTTCGCCCGCGTGGCGCCGCGCGAGGACGCCGCCAACTGGTCGCGCGTCGCGGTCGCGCGCGCGGTCGAGGATGGTGACGCGGCGAACTCGGAAGGCGGCGCGAAGGATGCGGGCATCCTCCTGCGCGAGGCGATCGCGACGCTCGCGGCGCGGCGCGATCTCGGCGCGATCCGCGACCTCACCGGCCGCTACGGCGACGGGATCCTCGGCAGCGACGACCAGGGCTTCATTCCCCGCTACGTGCGCGCCGTGCGCCTCTACGACGAGGCGCAGGGCAGGATCGAGAAGGCCGCGGGCGACGAGGACCTGCTCGAGTCGCCCGACGTGCGCGGCGCGTCGCAGTCGGCCGCCGACGCGCTCGGTGCGGCCCTCGAGGCGAAGGACATCGCGCAGTACGAGGATGCCGCGCAGAGCTGCCGCCTGATGCGCGCCTGGAGCCAGCGCGGCGCCGGACGCCATGAGGATGCGGCGAAGTCGTTCGACGCGGTCGTCGAGGCGAGCGTCGGCGCGCGCGCGGAGGACGCGGCGCGCGCGGCGATCGCGTGCATCGACGACCTGCGCGCGGAGGCGACCGATCCGACCGCGCGCGATGGCGCCGAGAAGGACCTCGTCGCGCGGATCGACGCGTTCCTCTCGCGGTTCCCCGCGAGCGACCACGTGCCCGCGCTCCTCGTCCGCAAGATCGCGGTGGTGGCGGATCCCACCTCGGCCGACGTCGACCGGCTGCTGCAGGTCAAGCCCGACACGAAGGAGTGGCTCCCCGCGCGGCGCCAGGCGCTCTCGGCGCTCTACCGCACGTTCCGCGCCGGAAAGGAGCCGCGCGCGGACGTCGGCCGACGCTACGTCGAGATCCTCGGCGAACTCCCGGTCGATCCGAAGACGCAGCTCCCCGCGTCGAGCCCCGCGATCGCGCGGCAGGCCCTCGAGGTGGTGCTCGCGAACGAGGTGCGCGACCTCAAGACGGCGATCTCGCTGATCGCCGCGCTCGAGACCGCGGGCGCGGCGGGCGAGTTCGACCTGCGCGAGGCCGACGAGGAGATCGCGTACCGGAAGCTCCAGCTGGCGATCCAGAGCGAGCGCTGGGCCGATGTCGAGACCGCGCTCGCGCCGTTCGAGAAGCCTGAGGCGACCGACCTCTGGGCCGACGCGGCCCTGCGGCTTGCGATCCGCGGCGCCGAATCGAAGCGGCGGAGCACGCCCTCCGACGCGCCCGCGCGCGCGGGGTACGTGGCGACGATCGTCCGCGCGGGCGATGCGATCTTCGAGCGTGCGGGCGGCCCGGCCGTCGCCCTCGCCGACGGCGCGAAGGACGCGCAGGCCTACGCGCAGCTCGCGCGCGTCGCGCTCGATGCGCGCGTCGAGCTCGTGCGGTCCTCCGCCGATGCAGACAGCGCGAAGGCGGGCATGCCGCTCGCGCAGGCGCTCCTCGCGAAGGCGCCGCGCGACGCGACGATCCTGCGCGCGGCGGCGCTTCTCTCCGAGGCCGCGGGCGACTACGAGTCGGCGGCCGACCACCTGCGCGCCCTCGTCGGCGGCCTTCCCGCGCGCACGAATCCGTGGTTCGAGGCGAAGGTCGACCAGATGCGCGTCCTCGCGAAGCTCGATCCGCAGCGCGCGCGCACCGTGATCGACCAGTACCGCACGCTCTACCCGGACCTCGGACCGGAGCCGTGGAGGTCGAGGATCGCGGAACTCGACGCGCAGGTCCCGAAGTCCGGCGGTTCCGGTCGCGACGCGGCCGAGGGAGGGAACCCGTGAGCGCTCCTCGCGACTTGCCTTCGATGAAGCGCTTCCTCGGCATCGAGGAAGGCGTCGACGACCGCGCGCTTCTCGCACTCCCCGAGGGTGAGCTGAAGAGCGGGCAGATCGAGGCCGCGCTCGAGCGGCGGATCGACGCGGTGCGTCGGCACCCGCTCGGCGACAGCGCCGAGGCGCGCCGCGTCGTGCAGCAGCTCGAGAACGCCGCGGACCGACTG
>JBIIYI010000178.1:0-6201 GCA_044346895.1 Phycisphaerales bacterium | reverse complement strand
CCTCGACATCCGCGGATGCCGCTGGCACAGACGGAGCGGGTGAAACCGGCGGAGGGAGCTCCGCCGATCCTGCGCGCATGACGGGAACCGGCCGCGCGGAGGATGCGAGGCTCGAGTTCGTCGCCGTCGCGCCGGCGACCGACGCGCCTCTCGACGTGCGCATCCGCCGCATCGAGACGCGCGCGATGCCGTCCGGTGGTGCGCAGGTCGTGCGCGTCGAACTCTCGCGCGAGGGCGCCGAACTGAACGCGGCGACGACGCGGGTGCGCGCGTCCGGCGAGGGCTGGAACGCCACGGCTCCGCGCGAGGTGCGCTGGGAGGCCGGACAGTCCGACGCGGAACTCGAGATCCAGATCACGCCGGCGTCGAGGGATGCCGACGTGGCGCGCGCGCGCCTTCCGGTGACGATCTCGATCGACGACGACGCGCTTCCGGTCGGCAACGCGGCCTACGCGGTGATCGACCTGCGCCGCGAGATCGAGGTGGCGGTGATCGGACGGCGCGGAACGCTCGATGGCGCCGACATCGAGCGCGTTCCGGGGTCGCTCTGGCTTGCGCGCGCGCTCGCGCCCGGCATGGGTGCGGGTGGCGGCGTGCGCGTGCGCGAGATCGATCCCGCGTCCTGCGATGCGCGCGCGCTGCTCGGACTCGACGCCGCGATCGTGGCGCGGCCGGATCTCCTCTCGCAGCAGTCGATGGATGCGCTTGCGGACTTCCTCGGCGAAGGCCGGCTCGTCGTCGTCGTTCCATCCGGTGAATCGAACGCGCAGACGTGGTCGTCGACGCTGCTGCCGCGGCTCGGGGTCGCGATGCGGCTCGATGCGGAGACGCGCGTCGCCGAACCGGGGCTTCGCCTTCGCGACGAGCAGCCCGCGTCGCGGCTGCTCGCGTCGATCGTGCCAGAACTCCCGGCGCTCTGCGGACCCGTCGAGGTGACGCGCTCGGTGCGCATCACGGACGTCGCGGGCGACGAGATCGTGCTGGTGCTCGAGGACGGCTCGCCGTTCGCGGTGGCGCAGGTTCCCGCGGCGCCGGCGGTCGCGACGAGCAAGGCCGTGATCACGGCTGCGACGCCTGACGCAACGTCTGCCACGATCACCGCGGCGGGTTCGGGAGGCGACGGCGATCGCGCGCGCTCCGACGCGACGCGTCGCGGACTCGTGCTCCTCTTCGCGTCAAGCCCCGAACTTTCATGGACCAATCTTCCGGTGAAGCCGCTCATGGTGCCGCTCTTCCAGGAAGCGGTGCGCATGGGGCTCGAACTTTCGCGCGGGAGCGATCGGACGCTCGTCGGCGAACCACTGCGCGCGCCGCCGGGCATGTTCCGGCTCACCGGGGTCGACCGTGCGTCTTCATCGATCGAGACGGGTCCGTCGGGTGTCTCACGCGAGCCGGTCACGGCCGCGGGTGTGTGGAGTTCGGATGAAGGCGCGATCGTCGCGGCGAACGTCGCGGAGGAATCGATCGGGACCGCACCGAACGCGCTCGAGGCGGTGCGCGCGGCGTTCGCATCGTTCGGAGGCGTGCGCGTGGCGCGCGAGGGTGCGGAGGAATTCGCCACGCGCGCCGTCGCGACGCGATCCTCGGTGCTTTCGTTCGCACTGCTCGTCGCCGCGCTCGTCGCGCTCCTCATCGAGGGCGTCCTCAGCAGGATCTTCTCGCACGCGTCGATGATGCGCGCGGGCGGCCGCGACGGAGGCATCGTCGCGGTGGGTCGCGTGCGCAGGATGGGCGGCGTACGCGCGGGCTCGCGCGAGCGCGAGACGGTCGGCGCCGGAGGTGCGGCATGAATCGTCGCGCGCCGCGGCATCGTCGACAGTCGGAGGGACGGCCCCGCGCGTTCGCGCGCGCGTCCGGCCTCGGACGAGCGATCGTCGGGATCGTCGGGATCGCCCCGTGCGCCGCGTCGCTGATGTCGATGCGCGCCGCTTCCGCGATGGCGCAGGACGCCGCGCGCGAAGGCGCGGGCATCGACGCGACGGTGGAGTCGGCGGTGGAGTCGAAGGTGGAGTCGATCGCGGGTGCGCCGATCGCACCGGTCCTGCCGGACCTCGAGAGCCAGCGCGCCGCGGACGATGGATTCATCGCGTCGATCGTGCGGATCCTCGTCGACGACGTCCCGACCGACGTCGACGCGATCCGCGTCGTCTTCGAGCGTCCGCTTCCCGCATGGGGATGGTTCCTCGTGGTCGCCGCCGCGCTCGGCATCGGCTTCTGGAGCTACCGTCGCCTGACCGGAGGGTCGCGCACGTCGTCGCGCATCTGGCGCGGAGTGCTCGCGGTGGTCCGTGCGGCGATCCTCGTGCTTGTCGCGATCCTGATCGCGGGACCGAGCATCCGTTTCGAGCGGACGCGCGTCGAGCGCGATCGACTCGTGGTGCTCGTCGACCGCAGCCTCTCGATGTCGATCAAGGACGCGCCCGGCGGAATCGCGCGCGACGCGCAGGCGGCCGCGGTGCTCGAGGCGGCGCAACCGGCGCTCGCGCGGATCGCGCGTTCGAAGGACATCGAGTTCCTCGGCTTCGCCGGCGGCGTCTTCACGCTGTCGCGCGATTCGGCGGAGGCTGGCCTCGGCCCGGATGGAACGCCCGCGCCGGCGCGGCCGGTTCTCGGCGAGCCGACCGGCGAGCGCACCGATCTCGACACCGCGCTGCGGCAGTCGCTTGCGCGTGCGGCCGGTCGACCGGTCAGCGGCGTGCTGCTTCTCAGCGACGGCCGTTCCGCGTCGCCCGCGTCGGCGGAGGCGCTCGAGGCCTTCGAGCGCGATTCGGTCCCGGTGCATGCCGTCGCGCTCGGATCCTCGCGGCGGCTCGGCGATGCGGCGATCGTCGCGGTCGGCGCACCCGGCCGCGCGTTCGTGCGCGACCGCGTGCCCGTCGAGGTGCGCGTCGATCGCGGTGGCGTCGAGGGCGCGGTGGCCGTGCGGCTCGTCGACGCCGCGACCGGCGCGGAGATCGCGCGGAAGGAACTCCCGTCGACGGAAGGATCCTCCTCGGGCGAGACGACCGTCGTCCTCGACGGAGCGACCGATGTCGAGGGTTCGCGCACGTGGCGCGTCGAGCTCGTCGCGGACGTTCCGGATCTCGTGCGCGAGAACGATCGCGGCGAGCTGACGGTCGAGTTCGTCGATCGTCCGCTGCGCGTCCTCTACATCGAGGGGACGTCGCGGTGGGAGTACCGCTACCTCAAGAACCTTCTCATGCGCGAGAAGGACATCGAGAGCTCGATCATGCTGCTCTCGGCCGATCGCGACTTCGCGCAGGAGGGCAACACGCCCATCGCGCGTCTGCCGCGGACGCGCGAGGAATTCTCGAAGTACGACCTCTTCCTGATCGGCGACGTCCCGAGCGGATTCCTATCGCCGGACCAGCTGGCGATCCTGCGCAGCGAGGTCGCCGACCGCGGAGCGGGACTCCTCTGGATCGGCGGGGATCGCAACACCCCGTCGTCGTGGGAATCGACGCCGCTCGCGGACCTGATGCCCTTCAAGCCTCCGTTCGCGCTCGAGCAGCGCGTGGGAGTCAGCGCGCTCGCGCCGGCGCCGGCGGCCGGACGGCTCGGCGTGCTGCGGCTTTCGGACGAGGAGGACGGCTGGCCCGATGCGTTCGCCGACCCCGCGATCCGCTGGTCGAAGCTGCGCTACGTGCAGTCGGTGCCGCGTTCGCGCGTGAAGCCGACGGCCGAGGTGCTCGCGACCGCGGATGCGGTGGGCGCGTCCGGCGAGGAGCCGACGCCCGCGGTGCTGCGCATGCGCTTCGGCGCGGGCGACATCGTGTACGTCGCGACCGACGAGATCTGGCGCTGGCGCTACGGCCAGGGCGAGCGGCTTCCCGAGCGGTTCTGGATTCCGATCGTGCGGCTCCTCGCGCGCGAGTCGATCGCGCAGGGCGAGGCGCGCGCCGAACTGACGGTGGCGCCGGGACGATTGGCGCCCGGGCGCAGCGCGGTGGTGGCGCTGCGCATCGTCGACGAGGATGCGGCGGCGAACGCGCCGGCGACGATCCCGGTCGAGATCCGCGACGACGCCGGAGAGCCGGTCGCGCGCATCGAGCTCACGCGCGAGGGCGGCGATGCGAACGCGTTCTTCGTCCCGGAGCGCACGGGCCGCTTCACGGCGGTCGCCGAGGATCCCGCGTTCGGCCGCGTCGAGCAGGGTTTCGAGGTCGTTCGCGACGACGACGAACTCCGTCGCGGCGACGCCGATCACGCGGCGCTTGCGGAGATCGCGCGACGGACCGGCGGGCGGATGCTCGATGGCGAATCGGTGCGGCAGCTGGCGGAGATCCTGCCGCTGCGCGCACGCGAGACCGATGAGAGCGTGGAGCGCACGATCTGGGACGGCTGGCCCGCGCTTGCGATCCTGCTCGGACTGCTCGCGATCGAATGGTCGGGAAGGAGGCTGCTGCGGCTCGTCTGAGCGGGACCCTCGCGGGTCTCGGTGCGATGGCGCGGCGAATGCGATGAACGATCAGGACGCTCGGGATCCGAACGAATCGATGCGCGGGGAGTCCGCCGCCGGGGCATCTGCGGGCGCTGATTCCGCGGGTGGTGAGGCCGTGGGTGGTGAGGCCGTGGGTGGTGAGGCCGTGGGTGGTGAGGCCAGGGCCGGCGATTCCATGGTTGATCATTCCACGGCCGGTGACTTCAAGCCCACCGCGCGCGTGACCGACTTCGGTGGAGGCATGTCCTCGCGACTTGCGCGCGAGGTGCTTGGGATCGCGAGCAGGATGCGCACCATGCGGATCGCCGCGGCGATGTCGAGCGTCGCGTCGCTCGGCTTCTTCTCCGTGGCATGCTGCGCCGCGCTCGATGCGCTCGTGCGGTTCCCATGGCCGCTCCGGTTCGTGATGCTCGCGGTGATCGCGGGCGTCGTCGCGATGAAGGTCCGGTCGCGGCTCGCCCCTGCGCTCCGATTCCGGCCGACGGCGGTCGAGGTGGCGCTGCGGATCGAGCGCATGCGACCGGAACTCGCGGGAAGACTCGCGTCGGCCGTCGAGTTCGACCTCGGCGGGATGGCCGGGCGCAGCGTGCTTGCGGCGCGTTCGCTCGCCGATGCGACGGAGCGCGCGTCCGGGATCGATCTCCGGCGCGTCCTCCGCTACGGACCGACGGCGCGGCGCGTGCTCGTGCTCGCGCTCCTCGCGACGGGTTCCGCCCTCTTCGCGACGATGCATCCCGAGGCGGCGTCGATCGCCGTGCGACGCATCCTGACGCCGTGGAGCGACGTGTCGTGGCCCGCGCGGACGGCGATCGTGTCGCTTGTCGAGGATGGCACGGTGGCCGCGCGGGGAAGGCCGTTCGCGCTTCGCGCACGGCTCGAGCGGGGCGACGAGACGACGGAGCGCGTGCGCGCGTCGTTCCGATCGATTCGAAGCGCGGGAGGCTCGGCGGTCGATGCCGATGCCGCGGGCGCGGGCGCGTCGGACGACGATGCGTCGGCGTGGACCGATGTCGTCCTCTCGCTCCAGCCGAGCGGGGATTTCGAGCGCCTGATCGATGCGACGGGTGACGCGATCGAGGTAAGGTTCTCGACGAGCGATGCGACGACGGCGCCGGTGCGCGTGCGGCTCGTCGATCCGCCTGCGGTCGCGTCGGCGACGCTTCTCGCGGTGTCGCCCGAGTATGCGCGCACCATGGTTGCGGATCGTCGCGAGGAACTCGGCGACGGAACCGACGCGAGGTCGGTGGTGCAGGATCCGATCCTCGCGGGAAGCGAGGTGCGTCTCGAGGTGCGGTTGAACCGGAGCGTCCCGTTCGGGGATGGTCGGTCGACGATGCGCGTGGTCGGTGCGGGCGCGGATGCGATCGGAGGAGGTGGTGGCGCGGGAACCGGCACGGGCACGGGTGCTTCGCCGCGGTCCGCGCAGGAGATGGGTGTCGGGACGGGTGTCGGGCCGGGCGTCGGGCCGGCTGGTGAAGTGGGCGGGTTCGAACTCGAGTTCGACGACGCGGATCCGGCGCTTCTCAGGATCCGGGGACGGGCGGCGCATTCGACGAGGATCGAGCTCGATCTCGTCGATGAGAACGGAATCGCGCAGGACGATGCGGTGGCGTTCGCCTTCGAGGTGATGCCGGATCGCGAGCCTTCCGCGACGATGGTCGAGCCGGTGCAGGACGAGTCGGTGCTTCCCGATGCGAGGATCGCGATCCGCGCGGAATCGCGCGACGATCTCGGCCTGCGCGGCGCCGGCATCGAGATCG
>JBIIYI010000007.1:0-19013 GCA_044346895.1 Phycisphaerales bacterium | reverse complement strand
GCACGATCTTCTACGGTTCATCGATGCCGATCCGCGATGCGGACTTCCTCGCGATCCACCAGCCCGAGGGCTGGGAGACCGGCGCGAACCGCGGCGCGAGCG
The DNA here is from genome assembly GCA_044346895.1 of Phycisphaerales bacterium. Taxonomy (GTDB): domain Bacteria; phylum Planctomycetota; class Phycisphaerae; order Phycisphaerales; family SM1A02; genus QWPT01. The sequence goes on along the minus strand of JBIIYI010000007.1, from coordinate 18,911 downwards.
GCATCGACGGCCTGATCGCGACCGCGGTCGGACACGCGCATGCCTCGCGGGCGCCGGTGGTCGCCTGCATCGGCGACGTGAGCGCGCTGCACGACCTCAACAGCCTCCGGATGGCGGCGATGGTCGAGTCGCCGCTCGTCCTCGTCGTCCTCAACAACGATGGCGGCGGGATCTTCCGCTACCTCCCGGTCGCCCGGCACGAGGACATCTTCGAGGCGTGCTTCACGACGCCGCACGGACTGTCGTTCGCGACGTTCGCGCGCGGGTTCGGCCTCGCGGTCGAGACGCCGAGGACGCGTGCCGCGCTTGCCAAGGCGATGTCGCGGGCGCTCGCGCGCGGCGGCGCGACGGTGATCGAGGTCGTCTGCGCGCGCGAGGAGAGCGAGGCGTGCAGGGCGCGCGTCGCGAAGGCCGCGGTCGACGCGCTCGCGCGGGAATTCCGCGGATGACGCGCGCCACCTTCGTGCACGGGTTCCTCGGTTCGCCCGCGGACTGGGCGGACGTCCTCGCCGCGCTCCGACCCGGGATCGCCGCCGACTGCGTCGCGCTGCGCGAACTCGGATGCCGTTCGATCGAGGCGGCCGCGGACGCGCTCGCGCGACGTCTGGACGAACGACCGTGCGACGTCCTCGTCGGCTACTCGATGGGCGGACGCATCGCGCTCGAACTCGCCGCGACCCGGCCGGAGCTCGCGCCGCGTGTCCTCCTCCTCTCGGCCGGGATCGGCATCGACGATGCGGTCGAAGGCGACGGCGCTCGCGCGCGGCGCATGGCGGAGGATGATGCGCGCGCACGGGAGATCCTGCGCGACGGACTCGACGCCTTCGTCGAGCGCTGGTACCGGCAGCCGCTGTTCGCGCCGTTCGCGCGGCACGCCTCCTTCGCACGCGCGCGCCTGCGCCGCGCGCAGGGCGAGGCGGACTTCTGGGCCGCGTGCGTCGCGGGCTGCTCGCCGGGGCGGGCGCCGTCGCGATGGACCGCGCTTCCTGCGCTCGCGTCGCGCACGCTGTTCGCCGCGGGATCGCTCGACGAGCGATATGCTGCGATCGCCGCGCGCGCGCGCCGCACGGCATCCGCGCTGCGCGTCGAGATCGTGCCGGAGGCGGGCCACGTGCTGCCGCTCGAGGCACCCTTCGCGTGCGCTCGGCTCGTCGAGCGTTCGCTTGAGCATCCGTCCGAGACCAGAACCGAGGCCGCGACATGACCACCGCCTACCCGCCCGCGAAGCCCACGACCGAAACCACCGAGACGATCCGCCCCGCGCTCGCATGGACCGAGGTTCCGCTCGCCTGTCACGGCAAGCCCTTCTCCGAGGTGCGCTACTTCAAGGCCGAGCGGATCGCGAAGATCGTGATCGCCCGCCCCGAGGTGCGCAATTCGTTCACGCCGCGCACGGTCGAGGAGATGCGCGCCGCGCTCGAGGATGCGAAGCAGGATCGCGAGATCGGCGTCGTCATCCTCGCGGGCGAGGGCGAGCGCGCCTTCTGCGCGGGCGGTGATCAGCGCGTGCGCGGCCATACCGGCTACCGCTCGGAGTCGGGCGGCGAGTTCCTCAACGTGCTCGAGTTCCAGCGCGAGATCCGCACCTGCCCCAAGCCCGTCGTCGCGATGGTCGCAGGCTGGGCGATCGGCGGCGGCCACGTGCTGCACATGATGTGCGACCTCACGATCGCCGCGGAGAACGCGCGCTTCGGGCAGGTCGGCCCGCGCATGGGCAGCTTCGACGGCGGCTACGGCGCGAGCTACATGGCGCGCATCATCGGACAGAAGAAGGCGCGCGAGATGTGGTTCCTCTGCCGCAGCTACTCGGCGCAGGAGGCGCTCGACATGGGCCTCGTGAACGTCGTGACGAGCGTCACCGAACTCGAGGAGGTCACCGTGCAGTGGTGCCGCGAGATGCTCGCGAACTCGCCCACCGCGCTGCGCGCGCTCAAGGCCGCGCTCAACGCCGACTGCGACGGGCAGGCGGGCCTGCAGGAGCTCGCCGGCATCGCCACGATGCTCTACTACATGTCGGACGAGGCGAAGGAAGGCCGCGACGCGCAACTCACGAAGCGCAAGGCGGATTTCCGCAAGTTTGCGCCGTAAGGATTCCGGCATGAAGACGAGCGACGCGCGTCCGGGCAGCCTCAGCGTGTGGGTCTCGGCGATCCGTCCGAAGACGCTCGGGGCGTCGCTCTGTCCGGTGCTCGTCGGCGCGACGCTCGCCCGCGTCGACGGCGTGTTCAAGTGGGACCGCGTGCTCGTCGCGCTTGCGGGTGCGCTCCTCCTCCAGATCGCGAGCAACCTCGCGAACGACCTCTTCGACGGCCTGCGCGGCACCGATGGCGCCACGCGCGTCGGGCCGAGGCGCGCGGTCGGCAGCGGGCTCGTCTCGCCGCGCGCGATGGTGGCGGCGCTCGGACTGACGCTGGTGCTCGCGGCGCTTCCTGCGGCGTGGCTCGCGGTCTACGCAAGTCCCGTCTTCCTCGCGATCGGCATGCTCGGCGCGATGTGCTCGGTCGGATACACCGCGCCGCCACTTTCGCTCGCCTATCGCGGACTCGGCGACGTCTTCGTCTTCCTCTTCTTCGGCCCGATCGCGGTCGCGGGCACGCGCGCGGCGTGCGACGGCGCGTGGACGACGCCCGCGCTCGTCTGCGGGTGCGCGACGGGCGCGATCGGCGTCTGCCTCCTCGCGACGAACAACCTGCGCGACGAGGCGGGCGATCGCGCGAGCGGCAAGCGCACGATCGTGGTGCGCTTTGGTGCACCGTTCGTGCGCGGGCTCGTCCGCGCGTGCACCTTCGTCGCGATGGCGGTGCCGATCGTCGCGGCATTCGCATTCGCACTTCCGAAGGGCATCATGCTCGCGTCGCTCGTCGCGGCGATACTTGGGGGCGCATCGCAGGCAACGCGACTCAGCTTTGATTTGCGTCTTGCGATGTTCGGGCTTCTGCTCTACGTCTACGGGATCGCTTTCGCTGCAGGCTCGTACTTCACTTGGGGTGCCAGCTGATGGATGGCGGCGTTGAGATTCTGCGCGTTGCGCTTCCTGTGAAGCCCGAGGCGCGCGCGCTTGTTGGAAGCAACGTCCGTGAAGTCGCGTTTCTTCGCGTCGTGGACGAAGCGACGGGTCGCGTGGGTTTCGGTGAATGCGCGCCGCTCCGTGGCTTACACCGCGAAACTCTCGATGAAGCATGCGAAGCGCTCGAAGAGTGGATTGACGGCGCGCGCGCACTGGAAGAACTGCCGCCTAGCGCAGCGTTCGCCGCGTCAACCGCGACAGAGATGCTCGATGGGTTTGGTACGAAGCCGTGCATGGCGGCGGAGGTCGCTGGGTTCCTCGCCGGGGGCGCTTCGGAACTGGATGAACGCGAGGTCGCGCGTCTCTCGCGGTTTCGCTCGGTGAAGATCAAGATCGGCCGCGCGTCGCCCGCGGACGATCGAGCGCTGATCGAGCGCGCGCTCGAGGTCCTTCCGCACGCGCGCCTCCGCCTCGACGGAAACCGCCGCATGTCGCTCGCGTCGTGCGTCGAACTCCTGCGTGGCATCGATCCGCGGCGCATCGAGTATCTCGAGGAACCGATCGCGGACCCGCGGCAGCTTCCCGAGCTGTCCTTCTCGACCGGCATGGTCCTCGCCCTCGATGAACTCATCGTCGACCCGTCCGACGAAGCGCGAGCGCTGCGCGCGGAGCTCGCGCACGGAAGGAAGCTCGTGCTCGCGTGGGTGCTGCGCATGTCGGCGCTCGGTTCGCTCGACGCGATCCGCGCGCGCGCGGCCGAGGCGGCCGCGCTCGGCATTCCGCAGGTCGTCCTGTCGACCGCCTACGAGAGTTCGTTCGCGCTGCGCGTGGCGGTGCACGTCGCGGCGTCGATCCCCAACGCGCGCTGCGCGCACGGGATCGGAACCGCGGCGATGCTCGCCGAGGATTCGTGCGCGCCCGCGCTTCCCGTGCGTGGTGAGATCGCGGGCGATCCGCTGCCCGCCCCGTTCGCGGAGGCGTGGTCGTGAGCGAGGCGCCGATCGAACTCGTCGAGGTGGAGAACGGTGTCGATCCGATGCCGCGATTCGAACGGATCTGGGCGCGCGGGGTGCGCGTGCTTCCCGTCGCGCGTTCGATGCCGCCGCTCGCGCGCGAGGCGCTCGCCTCGCGTGTTGCGAAAGTGCGCACGGAACGCGCCGCGGGCGTGGTGCTTCCTACGAGCGGTTCAAGTGGTGAGCCACGACTCATCGACCTCTCGCTCGACGCGATGCGTGCGAGCGCCGAACTCGGTGCGCGCGTGATTCCGTTCGGGCCGGGCGACGTCTGGCACGCGTCGCTCGCGCCGTCGCATGTCGGTGGCCTGATGATCCTGATGCGCGCGAAGTTCCTCGGGGGGCGCATCCAGTTCGGCGCGCAGCCGCGCGCGTGGCGCGATCTCGACGGCGCGACGCACGTCTCGCTCGTCGCGCCGCAGCTTGCGCGGCTTCTCGACGATGCATCGCCCGTGCCCGCGGGCCTGAAGGCGGTGATGCTCGGTGGCGGGCCGAGCCCGCAGGCGCTGCATGAGCGCGCGATCGCGCGCGGCGTGCCGCTCTTCTCGACCTACGGCATGACCGAGACGTGCTCGCAGATCGCGACCGGCCGTCGTGCGTCCGGCGACGCGGAGACGCTCGCGGGTCCGCCGCTGCCGGGCGCGTCCGTCTCGATCGCGCCCGAGACGGGCGAGATCCTCGTCGATGGGCCGATGCTCGCGCGCGGCGATTTTCCCGACGGCGCGCTCGTCCCGCTCGCGCGGCCCTATCGCACGCGCGACGCGGGATTCCTCGATGAGCGCGGGCGACTGCACGTCGTCGGACGACTCGACGCGATGTTCATTTCAGGCGGAAAGAACATCCACCCCGAAACGATCGAGCGCGCGTTGTGCGCTCTCGACGGCGTGCGCGCCGCGTGCGTCGTGGGTGTGCCGCACGCGAAGTGGGGGATGCGGCCGGTCGCGTTCATCGATCTCTCGGCGCGGCCCGTTCGGCCGCTCGCCGGGATGCTGCGCGAACGGCTCGAATCCCATCTCGAGCCGCACCTCGTGCCCGACGCGTTCCTCGCGATGCCTGCCGACGAAGCGTCCTTCGCGAAGCCCTCGCGCGCGCGCCTCGCGGCACGACTCGCCGCCGACGAGCGCTTCGACGTCGTCTGAGCGCCGCGCCGCACCGTGCTCCGTCCGGGTCACACGCGCGAGCGCGTCTCCTCGAGCCAGCTGCGGAACGCCTCGGGGAGATCGGTCGACTCGCCCGCGCGTCGGTCGATCGCGACGCGCTTCACGCGGACCGAGATCGCGGGAGTGTCGCCGAGCGAGAACCGCCACGACAGCATGAATCCGCTGCGCCCGATCTCGACCGCGTCGATGCGCGCGGTGAGCCGATCGCCGCAGCGGACCGGCATCCGGTAGTCGGCCTCGCAGTGGACCACCGGCGTCGGCGGGAAGCGACCGGCCAGCATGTCCTTGAGGTGGAAGCCGCCGAGTTCGAGCCAGCGCTCGAAGAGTTCCTGCTCGAGCTCGAACACCCGCGCGTAGAAGACGACGCCCGCCGCATCGGTGAGGGGAAGCCGGACGACGAGGTGTTCGGTGAAGTCCGCCGCGTTCATGGCGGGAGCGTAGCGGGTCGGGTACAACACCCGCTCGGCCGTCGACGGCCGTCGATCGCGTTCCCCAGGAGATTCCCATGCGCAACTGCCCGCTCTGCCCGCTCCTCACGCTCGCCGCCCTCGTCGCGATTCCCGCGACCTTCCTCGTCGCCGCCGCGCCGCTCGCGCAGCAGGGCGGCAAGCAGGACGCGAAGAAGGAATGGGGCGTCCACGACAAGGAGCGTCCGCAGCCGGCGATGGTCACCCCCGGCGCGCATGGCGGCGCCCCGAGCGACGCGGTCGTCCTCTTCGACGGCAAGAACCTCGACGCGTGGACCGGCAACAACGGCACCGCCGCGTGGGAAGTGAAGTCGGACGCGCACGGCGGCTACTTTCAGGTGAAGCCGGGTTCCGGCAACATCCGCACCAAGGAGGGCTTCGGCTCGTGCCAGGTGCACATCGAGTGGATGGTGCCCGAGACCTGCAACTGCAACGGACAGCAGGGTTGCAACAGCGGTCTCTTCTTCATGGACCGCTACGAGCTGCAGATCCTCGGCTCGAACCCGAACAAGACCTACGTCGACGGCATGGCCGGCGCCATGTACGGCCAGTACCCGCCGCTCGTGAACGCGTGCAACCCGAACGGGCAGTGGAACACGTACGACGTGATCTTCCACGCGCCGAAGTTCAATGCCGACGGAAGCCTCGCGAAGGCGGGCACCATGACGGTGTTCCTCAACGGCATCCTCGTGCAGGATCACTCGGAGATCTGGGGCGCCACCGCGCACGCCGCGAAGGCGAAGTACTCGGCGCACGAGCCGAAGCTCCCGATCGGCCTGCAGGATCACGGCGACGCGCTCTGCTTCCGCAACGTGTGGCTGCGTCCGCTGGCGGACTGACGCGCGGCGGATCGCGTCGCGCGCGGCGCACTGCATCGCACTGCGCTGCGCTGCGTCGCGCGGGTCAAGCGTTCGCGAAACCGTCCGATCGCGAGGCATCCGATGGGCTTCACCTTCCGTCGCTCGGTCAACCTCGGTCCCTTCCGCGTGAACGTGTCGCGCGGCGGGCTCGGCTGGTCGGTGGGAGGTCGCGGGTTCCGAACCGGCGCAAGCAGCAGGGGCCGTCGATACACCACGCTCTCGATCCCGGGAACGGGCATCGGCTACCGCACCTCGCGCCGGGGCTGCGCGCTCGGCCTCGTCGCACTGCCGACGGCCTTCCTCCTCGGCGCACTCGTCGTCGGCGCGGGCGCGGCGACCGTCTGGAGATACCTCGCATGAGCGGCCACCACCTCGACCGGATCCGTTGGAAGCGCACGCTGCGCACGCCTTCGAGCGAGCGCCTGCTGGGCGTGATCGACGGGCGCGACGCGCTCGCGGTCGACCTCCACTTCCTCGGGGACGGATCCGTAGCGGGGACCGTGACCGTGGTCGAGGGCTCTGGCATCGACCGAGACGCGATCCCGGCGCTCCTCGAGCGGATCGACGACGACTTCCTCCCCGGCGTCGATCTCGACGAGGGTGGCGTCACATTCACGGTGGTGTGGGCGGTCGCCGCCGAGAGTTTCGAGAGCGCCCGCCGGGACTGAATCCGGAGTGAACCGGGTTCAGCCGGGTTCAGCCGGGTTCAGCCGGGTTCAAGCGGGTCCAACCGGCGCAAGCCGGCCGTTTCTCTCGTCGGCAGGCTCCGCTTCCTTCATCCGCACAAGTGTTTGCGGACGCGGAAGTTGAACCTTCGCGCCAAGTTGCCACTTTCACGGTTGGCGGAGCGGGGATCGAGAAGTAGACTCGGAACTCAGGTCAGGATTTGCCAGCATCCGGGCGCCGCGGGTTCGCGTACGTTCCGGGAACTCCGGGCGTCGTCGACGCGCCAGCCTTGTCCAGAGCCGCTCGGAAAGATCGAGTCACCTCCAACCGTCTCCTCGATGCCATGACGATCCACGCTGCCGTCCGCTCCGTGTCCATCGCCTCGCTGCTGTTCGCAGGGCTTTCGACCTCGCTCATCTCTTCCGACGTCTTCGCGCAGTCCGCGCGTCCTGGTGTCGGCGCAAACCCGTACTTCGGCACGCCCGCCGGAACGACCTTCCGCGTCTGGGCGCCGAACGCGACCGCCGTGCGCGTCGCGGGCACCTTCAACGGCTGGAACTCGACGAGCCATCCTCTCGTGAGCGAGGGCAACGGCTACTGGTCGGCGGACGTCAACTACTGCTATGCGGGCGCGCAGTACAAGTTCGTGATCACGGGTCCGGCCGGCACGGTGTGGAGGAACGACGCGCGCGCGCGGCAGCTGACGAACTCGGTCGGCAACTCGATCGTCGTCAATCCGAACGCGTACTCGTGGCAGGTGAACAACTTCCAGATCCCGAGCTGGAACGAACTCGTCGTCTACGAACTGCACATCGGCACGTTCGGCCAGTCATCGTCGGGCAATCCCCCGGCCAACTTCGATCAGGCGAAGGCGAAGCTCGACCATCTCGCCGACCTCGGCGTGAACGCCGTGCAGGTGATGCCGTTCTGGGAGTTCCCGCAGAACATCTCGTGGGGCTACAACGGCGCGCATCCGTACGCGGTCGAGAGCGCCTACGGCACGCCGACCGACCTCAAGGAGTTCGTCGACGCGGCGCACGCGCGCGGCATCGCCGTCTTCAGCGACGTCGTCTTCAACCACCTCGGGCCGAACGACCTCGACCTGTGGCAGTACGACGGCTGGAGCCAGAACAACGGCGGCGGCATCTACTTCTTCCAGGATTCGCGCGCGAACACTCCGTGGGGCAACACGCGTCCCGACTACGGCCGCGGCGAGGTGCGCCAGTACATCCGCGACAACGTGCTGTTCTGGCTCGACGAGTACCGCCTCGACGGCCACCGCATGGACGGCACCAAGTACATCCGCAAGGTCGATCAGGCGGGCCCGGACATCCCCGAGGGCTGGTCGCTCCTCCAGTGGATCAACGACTCGGTGAACCAGCAGTTCCCGTCGAAGATCTCGATCTGCGAGGACCTCGACAACAACGCGTGGCTCACGAAGACGACCGGCGCCGGCGGCGCGGGCTTCGACAGCCAGTGGGACGCGCAGTTCTACTGGCCGGTGCGTGGCAACCTCATCACGGCGAACGACTCCGACCGCGACATGTGGGCGATCCGCAACGCCATCGTCGCGAACTACAACGCGGACGCGTTCCAGCGGGTCGTCTACACGGAAAGCCACGACGAGGTGGCGAACGGCCAGTCGCGCATGCCCGAGGCGATCTTGCCGGGGAACGCGGGCAGCTGGTACTCGAAGAAGCGCTCGACGCTCGGCGCCGCGGTCGTGATGACCTCGCCCGGCATCCCGATGCTCTTCCAGGGCCAGGAGTTCCTCGAGGACGGCTGGTTCCAGGACACCGACGCGCTCGACTGGTCGAAGAACAAGACCTACTCGGGCATCAAGGCCCTCTACAAGGACCTCATCGCGCTGCGGAAGAACGAGGCGGGCCTCACCCGCGGCCTCACCGGGCAGAGCACGAACGTGCACCACGTCAACAACTCGTGGAAGGTGCTCGCGTTCCACCGCTGGATGAACGGCGGCGAGAAGGACGACGTGATCGTCGTCATGAACTTCTCCGCCACGCCGCGCTCGGGCTACCGTGTGGGATTCCCGCGCGACGGCCGCTGGAAGGTGCGCTTCAACAGCGACTGGAACGGCTACAGCGGCGACTTCGCCAACATGGGCACGTACGACCTCGACGCGTCCTACGCGACTCCGTGGGACGGTCTGCCCGCGAGCGGCATCTTCGACATCGGCGCGTACTCCTGCGTGATCTTCTCGCAGGGCGATCCGCCGCCGGCGACCAATCCCGCGGACGTCAACGGCGACGGTCGCGTCGATGCGGCCGACCTCTCGGCGCTGCTCAGCGCGTGGGGCACGGCGAACGATGCCGCCGACCTGAACAACAACGGCACGGTCGAGGCGGCGGACCTCGCGGCGCTGCTCGCGCAGTGGGGATGGTCCGCGTAACCGGTCCGTGGCCCTGCCGCAACCGCGCCAACTGTTCGAAACCGAAGAATGTCGTTTCGAATTTCGGGGAAACAGAAGTAGATTCGTCCGTGATTTACGGGTCGTCCCGGCCCGGGCGTGACTTCAGAGAGACATCAACACCACTTCCAAACGGAGCAGATCAGATGCGTCACAGCATGATGTTCGTTGCAGCGATGGCGGTCGCGTCCGCCGCCCAGGCCCAGGTCACCCTCGACGGCGCCGCCGACAAGAGCTACGGCGCGCCCATCGTCGTCTCGAACACCCAGACGGCGTTCGGCGACGCGGCGCAGGGCACGGTCGACGTGGCCCTCGGTTCCGAACTCGACGCGGGCTACGCAAAGATCGAGGACGGCTTCCTCTACCTGATGCTCGCGGGCAACCTCGAGTCGAACTTCAACAAGCTCGAGATCTTCCTCGACGCGGTCGACGGCGGGCAGAACCAGCTCCGCGGCGACAACCTCGACGTCGACTTCAACGGTCTGAACCGCATGGGCGACGACCTCGGCACCCCCAAGGTCGTCGAAGGCCTCGCCTTCGATGCGGATTTCTCCGCCGACATCTGGGTCAGTCTCACCTGCGGCGGCTCGCCGTTCGCCGTGTACTTCAACTACGCCACGCTCCCGACCGGCGGCGCCGGAACCGGCGGCTACCAGGGCAACGGCGGCGCGGGTGCCGCGGGCGCCGCGACCTTCAAGTCGGGCTTCGGCTTCGGTCTCGACAACTCGAACATCCTCGGCGTCGGCGGTGGATGCGAACTCGCGGACGGAACGGGCGTGACGACGGGCGTCGAGGTCCGCATCCCGCTGTCCGCGATCCCGGGCTACACCGAGGGCGACATCAAGGTCTGCGCCTTCATCAACGGCGGTGGCCACGACTACCTCTCGAACCAGGTCCTCGCCGCCATCGGCGGTGGCTGCAATCTCGAGGAGCCTCGGAACGTGAACTTCGAGAACATCCCCGGCTCGCAGTACTTCGTGGTCGCCAACTCGGGCGGCTCGAGCTGCCCGGCCGACCTCGACGCGAACGGCTCGGTCGACGCGGCCGACCTCTCGGCGCTCCTCGGCAACTGGGGCGGTTCGGGTACCGGCGACGTCGACGGCAACGGCGCGGTCGACGCGGCCGATCTCTCGGCGCTGCTCGGCGCCTGGGGTCCGTGCGCGTAAGGCGTCGGTGCGATTGATTTCTGAGTCATGCCTGCCCGGCCGCGCGTGCAGCGCGGCCGGGTTCTTTTTCGATCCTTTTTGCCCGCGACGACACCGCGACGGCCGAACCGTCGAAGGCGGCGGCGGTACAGAGACCCCCCGGCCGCTGCCGGGGCTTGTGCCGTACATTGCGCATGCTGCCTCGGACGCGGGCGTTCGAGGCCGAAACCCCTCACGGAGTCTGACCCCAGATGGCATCCACTTTCCGCACGGGCATCGCCCTTCTTCCGTCTCTTGCAGTCGCAGTGGCTGCTTCGGCGCAGGATCTCCCGCCTTTCGCCGACGTCTCGAAGGAGTACGAGAAGGTCGTGAGCACGCCCGACGGCGGCTCGCTCTTCGGGCTCTACATCAAGCGGAAGGACGACCAGCTGCTCGCGGAACTTCCGCGCGGCTGGGACAAGATGAAGTTCCTCATCGCGGCGACGCCCGCGGCCGGAACCATCTTCAGCGGCCTGCAGGGACCTGAGAAGTACGTCTTCTGGCGCCAGTACGGCAACCGGCTCGCGCTGGTCCAGCCGCAGCTCCAGGTCCGCTCGACCGGCGAGCAGACGTCGCAGGACTCGGTGAAGCGCATCTTCACCGACAGCGTGCTGCTCGAGGTTCCCATCGTCTCGATGGGCCCGAACGGTCAGCCCGTGATCGATCTCGACGCGATGCTCGTCGGACAGGGCGCGCAGCTCGCGGGCGTCGGCCTCAATCCGCGCCTCGCGAAGGTCGCGAAGGCGAAGAGCTTCCCGCAGAATCTCGAGATCGCCATCGAGGCGCCGGATCAGGGCGGCAACTTCAAGGTCGTCCACTACTCGATCTCGATGCTGCCCGACAACAACGGCTACAAGCCGCGCAAGGCCGACGACCGCGTGGGCTACTTCCTCACGGGCTACACCGACCTCGGCCTGTACGGGACCGACACCAACGAGACCCGCAACATCAACCGCTGGAATCTCGAGAAGCGCGATCCGAAGCTCTCGCTCTCGCCGCCGAAGAAGCCGATCGTCTTCTACATCGAGCACACCGTGCCCGTCCGCTACCGCCGCTACGTGGAGGAGGGCATCCTCCAGTGGAACGAGGCGTTCCGGAAGATCGGGATCCACAACGCGATCGAGGTCCAGCAGCAGGACGAGGTGACCGGCGCCCACATGGACAAGGATCCGGAGGACGTGCGCTACAACTTCGTCCGCTGGCTCAACAACGACGTCGCCACGGCGATCGGGCCGAGCCGCGCGCATCCGCTCACGGGCGAGATCCTCGACGCGGACATCATCCTCACCGACGGCTGGATCCGCGCGTTCTTCAACTGGTACGAGGACCGTCCCATCGAGCAGGCGACGAGCCTCACTCCCGAGACGCTCGTGTGGCTCGAGTCGCACCCGCAGTGGGATCCGCGCATCCAGCTCCTTCCGAGCGGTCAGCGCGCCGAGGCGCTCGCCGAGCGCGCGCGTCGCGCCGCCGCGGGCGACGCCGATCCGGCGGACAGCCGCAAGGACGCCGCGATCGCGGCCTCGCCGGAACTGCGCGAACTCGTCAGCGTGAACGGCCTCGAGGGACACGACCACTCGAAGTGCGGGTCGATGTGCTTCGCCGCGCAGGGCATGGCGAGCGACATGGCGTTCGCGAACATGGCCTTCGAGACGCTCGGCCTGCTCGAGGTCGCGCAGACCGCCGATCCGAACGCGCCGAAGACGCCCGCCGAGACGCTCGACGGCGTGCCCGAGTCGTTCGCCGGCCCGCAGCTCGCGCACCTCGTCGCGCACGAGGTGGGCCACACGCTCGGCCTCCGTCACAACTTCAAGGCCTCGGCGCTCTACACCCTCGATGAGATCAACTCCGACAAGGTGAAGGGCAAGCCCCTCGCGAGTTCGGTGATGGACTACATGGGGACCAACTTCAACCTCGACAAGGACAACATCCAGGGCGACTACACGATGATCGGCATCGGGCCCTACGACATGTGGGCCATCGAGTACGGCTACACCTTCGACGATCCGGCGAAGGTCGCCGCGCGCGTCGGCGAGCCGGGCCACCAGTACCTCACCGACGAGGACACCGGCGGGCCGGATCCGCTTGCGCGCCGCTACGACTTCTCGAAGGATCCGCTCGACTACGCGAAGGCCGAGATGGAGCTCGTGAAGCAGCTCCGCGCGGCGATCCTCGACAAGTACGTCAAGAACGGCGACAGCTGGGACCGCGCGCGCAAGGGCTACGCGAAGACCCTCAGCAAGCAGCGTCGCACGATCGACATGATGTCGCCGTGGATCGGCGGCACCTACGTCACGCGCTCGAAGAAGGGCGACGCGAACGTGCCCGATCCGCTCGTGCCGGTCGAGGCCGCGAAGCAGCGCGCCGCGCTCCAGTACATCATCGAGACCGCGTTCCGCGACGAGGCGTACGGCCTCACGCCCGAACTCGTGTCGAAGATGACCGTCGAGAAGTGGATGGACGATCCGGCCTCGATGATGGCCTCGAGCGCGCCGTCGATCAACGACATGATCGCGGGCACGCAGTCGATGGCCCTCTCGATGATCCTGAACCCGTCGACCCTCGGCCGCATCTACGACAACGAGAAGCGCGTCGCCGCCGACGCCGACATGATCACGCTGCCCGAGGTCATGAAGGCCCTCAGCGACGAGATCTTCAGCGAGATCGCGCCGTCCAAGCTCGGTTCGTCCGATGCCCGCAAGCCGGTCATCTCGACCTACCGTCGCAACCTGCAGGCCGACTACGCCGACCGCCTGGTCGCCGTCGCGACCGGCAAGGCGGGCCTCCCGCGCGTCGCGCGGCAGCTCTCGGCGCAGGAACTCCGCGAGCTCAAGGTGAAGCTCGACGCGACGGTCGCGAAGGCCACCGCGTCGAACTGCGACCCGTACACGCGGGCGCACCTCGCGGACCTGAAGATGCGCGTCGACGCCGCGCTCGAGGCGTCGCTCGACATGCAGTGAGCGCGCCGAGCACGAAGCGAACCCCGGCGGCCCCGCGCAAGCGGGGCCGCTTTCGTTTCCACGCAGGCAGGGCGCGCTCGCGCGCACGCCAGCCGGAGTCGGTCGATCCGCGTCAGGACGCGCGCGGTCCGGAGGGTCCGCCGGCGACGCGCCGGGCGAGGTACATCGTCCGCTCGAACATGCTCGTCGCGTAGAGCACGGTCGCCTGGTCGGTCGCGGAACCGAACTCGGCGCTCGCGGCGTTGCGCCGCACGCCCTCCATCTGATCGCCGCGATCGGCCGTCATCTCGTCGAGGAGGAGCCGGTCGTCCGCGTCGCGGCGCTCGAGCCAGTCGCGCAGCGTGCCGAGCACGACATCGCACGCCTCGACCAGTCCGCCTCCGAGCATGCGCGCCGCCGAGTCGGGAGCGAGTCGTCCGACCGCCGCTGCCATCGAGTCGACCGCCTCGACGAGTTCGATGAGCGCCTGCTGCCGCGCGATGGCGCCACCGATGACCACGCCGAGGTCGTGGTCGCGCTCCCTCGCCGCGAGATCCGCGAGGAAGCCGGCGATCTCGCCGTCGAGGGCATCGAGCGCGGCGCGCACGTCCGCGTGGTTGAGGCCCGAGGCGCCCGCGGCATCGAGCCGCGCCCGGTCGAGCAGCGCGGGGAGCGCCGCCATCACCCGCGCCTGCTCGCGTGAGACGAGGTCGATGGCGATCTCGCCATCCTCGAGCGCGCCCTCGTCGAGGTAGCGGGGGCGTGCGAGTTCGTCCTCGGCGGCCTCGGGCGCGAGTCTGCCGAGGATCGGCTCCGCGCGCGCGCGCAGCAGCCACCCGACCAGCGGACAGAGCAGCATCTGCATCAGGAATCCGATCGCGAGATCGGTCTCGACGCTCACCCGCGCCAGCGCGAGGAGTTCCGGCAGCGAGGGCAGGAGGTCCGTCGCCGCGAACAGCATCCAGATGCCCATCACGCCGGCGGCGCAGGCGTTGATGATCGCCTGCCAGTACGAGATCCGCAGCGCCTCGCCGCGCAGGCCCTGTCCGAGCAGGATCACCGAGAGACCGATCCCGATGCCGGTGCCGTGGATCACCATCATCGCCTGCTCGACGCCCAGCACGCCCTTGCCGCAGAGCGCGATGAGGATGACCACGATCGCGCTCGAACTCTGTATGAGGACGCGCAGCAGCGCGCCGGCGATGAAGCCGAGGACGAGCGAGCCGTTGAGCGCGAGGCTCGCCGTCGCGAACCACTCCGCCTCCTGCAGCGGTGCCGCGGCGCGCTTCAGCTGCGCGAGTCCGAAGAGGAGGAAGCCGACGCCGAGCGTCGCGCCGAGCACTCCACCGAGGGCCTTGAGTCTGCGCGTGCGCATGCCGAGGCCGGCGAGCCCGATGATCCAGAGCGTGGCGAGGTTGAGGTTGACCGCGGCGAGGAACGCGAGGATGGCGGTGCCGGGATTCGCCCAGGCGACCACGGAGAGCGCCCGACTCAGCGGAAGGAGCCGCGCCGTCACGAGTCCTGCGAGGAGGAACGAGACCGCCGTCGCGCTCTGGCTGAGTGCGCCGAAGGTGATGCCGAGCGCGGCCGCGCGCATCGGGCTCGAGACGGCCGCATGCGCGCGGCGGCGCATCGATCGGGAGGCGAGCGCCTTCAGGCTCGCCTTCACCCCGTCGAGCCCGAGGAAGAAGAACACGAGCCCCGCGAGGAGGAGCGGCAGCGATTCATGCGCTCCCACGCGACGCATCCTTTCGCACGGCGAGGGCGCCGATCGTGAGGACGAGGGTCACGGCGATGAGCGAGAGGATCTCGATCCAGGCCTTGATGCGGCGGGCGGACTCGGCCGCCGCGGCCGTCGCCTCGAGGCGCAGTCCGGTCGCGTGCCGGCTCCAGTCCGCGTGCACCGCGGAGAGGGCGAACTGGACCTCCTCGATCGCATCCATCGTGCGTCGATCCGCCTCAGCGTGCGCCGCATCGTCGGCGCCGCGCGTGTCGGCGATGGCGTCGACGAGGAGCGCGGTGGCCTCGCCGGCATGCCGCGCGGCGCGCGCCGCGTCCTCGGTGGGAAGCCCCGCCCGCACGCCGACCTCGACGAGGGACTCGAGGCGCTCGTGCAGCGCGCCGGATGTCGTCGCGAGCGCGCTCTTGGCGCGCTGGGCGGCGTCGGAGTCGCTGCGGATCTCGGCGAGGAGGTAGGTCTTCCAGGCGTCCGTCCGCGCCGCGAAGACCGTGGCGCACGCGGCAGCCTCGGCGACGGCTCCGTCGAGCGACTGCTGCGCCGCCAGCGCGGCACGAACCCGGTTCTCCGCAAGTGCGAGCGCGGTGATGGCGAGGCTTGCGAGCAGGATGGTGCCGAGCGCCGCCGCGAGCGCGAGGACGCCCGTCAACCGGCTCCGACGGAGGGCCGTTGAGTCGCGTTCGGAGGCGGGGGTCGTTGCAGGCGCCATGTCGCGTTCGCCCGTCGCCTAGCGCGTGAGCGCGGCGCGGCCCTCTTCGACGCTCGCGCTGATCGAAAGGATCGACTTGAGGCCTGAGAACTCGAGCAGCTGCCGCACGGCGGGCCGGGGTGCGCAGACGCTGACTGCGCCGCCGAGCGGCTTCACGCGCTTCACGAGGTAGAGAAGCGCGCGGACGCCGGCGCTCGAGATGAACTCGAGTTCGGCGCAATCGAGCGCGAACTGCGTCGCTCCCTGCGCCACGATCGATTCGAGGAAGCGCTCGGCGGCGACCTGCGACCGGGCGTCGAGCTTTCCTGCGAGCGCGACGACCCGGAGAATGCCCGAGTCATCGGAGGAGAGGACGAGACCGTCGGACTGCACGAACGCCATCGGCGCAGAATAGCGTGCGGAGCGCGCGGTCCCGCGCGCGGCGGCGGTTCGGCGCACGATCGTCGGGTGAGGCGGCGCCTCCGGCGGCGAAGTGCCGGGAAAGTCGGCGGAAGCGGCGGCGTCCCGCGTTATTCTTCGTGCAATGTTCACGCGGATTCCGCCGGCCCTCGCCCTGATCGCCGCGCTCGTCGCGGCGCCTTCGGTGCTGCGGATCGGGGGGGCGCTCGGCGGACCGGCGCGGGTGCACGCGCCCGTCGACTTCGCCGACGAAGTGCTCCCGATCCTCGCGACCAACTGCCTGCGGTGCCACGGCGGCGTGCGCGAGATGGCGGGCCTCAACCTCGGTGACGAGCGCTCGGTGCGCGCGGAACTTCGGTCCGGCCACCGCGCGGTCGTCGCGGGACGGCCGCGCGAGAGCGAACTCCTCGCCCGCATCGCCACGGACGATCCGGACGAGCGGATGCCGCCCGAAGGGGCTGCGCTGTCGGCCGCCGAAGTCGAGACGATCCGCCGGTGGATCGCGGGCGGCGCCGAGTGGGGTACGCACTGGGCCTTCGGTCCGCGGATGGCGGTCGAGCCGCCTGCGTCGGCGACGGTGGATGCCGCGACGTCGGCGTTCGCGCGAACATCCACATCGACGTCCACGCGCCACGCCGCGCGGATCCGCAACGACATCGACCGCTTCGTCCTCGCGCGCCTCGACGTCGCCGGGCTTGAACCCGCGGGGGCGGCCGATCCCGAGACGCTCCTGCGCCGCGTGGCGCTCGACCTCACCGGACTTCCGCCCGACGAGGACGTGCGGGCCGAGTTTCTCGCGGATCCGTCCGATGCCGGCTACGCGCGGCTCGTCGAGCGGCTGCTCGCAAATCCGGCGTATGGCGAGCGCTTCGCACGCATCTGGCTCGACCTCGCGCGCTACGCCGACACGCAGGGCTACGAGAAGGACGCGCGCCGCGACATCTGGGCATGGCGCGACTGGGTGATCGACGCGCTGAACGCCGACGTGCCGTACGACCGCTTCGCGGTGCGGCTGCTGGCGGGCGACATGCTGCCCGGCGCGACCGATGCCGACCGCGTGGCCACGGCGTTCCACCGCAACACCCTGACGAACACCGAGGGCGGCACCGACAACGAGGAGTTCCGCATGGCGGCCGTCTTCGACCGCGTGTCGACGACGTGGCAGTCGTTCCTCGGCGTGACCTTCCAGTGCGTCCAGTGCCACGGACATCCGTACGATCCGATCCCGCAGCGCGAGTACTACGCGTTTCTCGGCTACCTGAACCAGACGGCGGACGCCGACCACGACGACGATTCGCCGCGCCTCGCGATCGAGCGCGCGGGCGTCGCGACCAGCGTGCCCGTCATGCGCGAACTCGCGGGCGACGCGCGGCGCACCACGCGTCGGCTCGAGCGTGGCGCGCTTTCCGCGCCCGCCGAGGCGGTCGAGCCCGCGCTTCCGCGCTTCCTCTTCGGTGATGGCGCCGCGCCCGCCGACCGGCTCGGGATGGCGGAACGGCTTGCGAGCGCGGAGAACCCGCTCTTCGCGCGCGTCGCGGCGAACCGCGCGTGGGAGACGCTCTTCGGCAGGGGCATCGTCGAGACGAGCGAGGATTTCGGCGCGATGGGTTCGGGCGCGAGCGACCGCGCGCTGCTCGACCATCTCGCGGGCGTGCTTGTCGAGCAGGGATTCTCGATGAAGGGGCTTCTCCGAACGATCGTCTCGAGCGCGACCTACCGGCAGTCGAGCGTGGCGACGCCCGCCGCGCTCGAACGCGATCCCGACAACCGGCTCTGGTCGCGCGCGCCGCGGCTTCGGCTCGAAGCCGAGCAGGTGCGCGATGCGGCGCTCGCGGTGTCGGGACTCCTCTCGCGGAAGATGGGCGGGCCGCCCGTCATGCCTCCGCAGCCGGAGGGCGTGTGGCAGGTCGTCTACTCGGGCGACGCATGGAACACGAGCCCGGGCGAGGACCGCTACCGCCGCGCGATCTACACCTTCCTGCGCCGCACGTCGCCGTATCCGTCGTTCATCGCGTTCGACGCGACGAGCCGCGAGACGTGCACCGTGCGCCGGATCCGCACGAACACGCCGCTCGCGGCGCTCGTGACGTTGAACGACCCCGTCTACCTCGAGGCCGCGCAGGCGCTCGCCGTCGCGGCGCGCGCGCACGGCGACGACGCCGAAGCGGTGCGCGCCATGCTCGAGCGCGCCTTCGGACGCGCGGCGCACGAGGCCGAAGTGGCCCGGCTCGTCGAACTCGTCGCGCGCGAGCGCGCGCGCTACGCCGAGCGCTCCGAGCTCGCGCGCACGCTCGCGGGCCGCGCGGCGGAAGGCTCGACCGACCTCGCGCGCGATGCCGCACTC
>JBIIYI010000006.1:0-19019 GCA_044346895.1 Phycisphaerales bacterium | reverse complement strand
TATCAGCCCCTCGCGCTCCGCACGAAGCGGTCGATGCGCGCCGGATCGAGCTCGTTCGACCAGAGTCCGTCGCGCTTGAGGTCGCTCCCGACGATCGCCGCATGCGCGACCGCGAGGACGTCGCGGACGTTCGCCGCGTTCGTGCCGCTGCCGGCGACGACCGGGAGGCCGCAGCCGCCGCGCGCGGCGGAGAGATCGGAGAGGGGCGTCGCGCAGCCCGTGGCGGCTCCGGTCACGATCACGCCGTCGGCGCCGAAGAACTCCGCGCCGTGCGCGTGTTCCGCGAGCGAGGTGTCCGCGGTGATCGCGTGCGCGCTGTGCTTCTTCTTGATGTCGGCGAGCACCGCCACGCGCGAGGGCCCGCGGTCGAGCCCCAGTGCGCGGCGCATCCGGAGGAGCGGTCCCGCGGCGGCTTCCGCGAGGAGGCCTTCGTCCGCGATCGATGCGAAGACGAATCCCTCCGCGCGGATGAACTGGAGCTCCGCCGCCATCGCGATCGCGAGCGCCGCGTCGTTCGCGCCCGCGAGCACCTGCACGCCGAGCGGGATGGAGACGGCGGCGCGGACCTCGCACGCCGCGCGCGCGAACGCCGCGACCGTCTCCGGGCCGACCTCGCGCGCGAGGTAGGGTGCGTCGTGCATGTTCTCGAGAAGCACCGCGTCGAAGCCCGCGGCCGCGAGGGTTCGCGCCTCGTCGACCGCGAGTCGTGCGATCTCGCGCGGCGCGAGTTCGGAGCGGGGCGAGCCCGGCAGCGCGCGCAGGTGGACCATCCCGATGATGGCGGGCGTGCGGCCGAAGAGTGCGTTGGATCGCGCGTGTGCGTCTTGCACGGTGTGTTCCCGGTGGGCGGTCATGGTGTTCGCGGTGTTCGCAGGGCCTCGGCGGCCGAAGTTCCCGCGGGAACGTCGGAGGCGGCGGGAGTGTTCGGCGCTTCGGATCTCGCTGCCGCTTCCGCGCGCATGCGTGCGACGAGCGCGGCATCGAACCTCAGCGCGAAGTCGCGGGAAATGGATCGCCGGAACCCGAACGACAGCGGGACGCGATCGACGGGCGTGTCGAGGACGAGAATGTGCTCGTCCCGCGCCGGATCCACGGTCCGCTCGATTCCGCGGATGTCGGCGACCACGGCGTCGAGGTTTCCGGCCTGCAGGTCGTCGATCGCGCCCTGGAGCTGCGGATAGGAGACGTGTGGAAGGAAGTGGTTGTTCACGTAGCCGCTCGCAAGACCGTCCTCGACGATGCCCACGCGCGCGCGCGGCAGGTCGTGCGCGCCATCCACCTCGACCGAGTTGTCGTGCGCCGTGATCGAGCTCGTCACCGTCGCGGTGAAGATCGCGACGAGGATGAGCGACAGCATCATCCACGTGCCCGCGAGCAGCCGCCCGACCGGCGACACGGGCACCTTGTCGCCGTAGCCGACGGTGCTGAGCGTGGTGATCGACCACCAGAGGCCCGAGCCGATGCCTTCGTGCCGCCGTCCGCGGAAGTGCGTGTTGCGCGATCGTTCCATCAGCCAGACGAGGACGGCGAACGTCACCACGAGCACCAGCATCAGCGCGTACACCTGCAGCTGGCGCGGCGTGGTGAGGCTGCGGACGAGCAGGGCGAGATCGCCGCCGAGATCGTCTCGGAAGACCGCGATGTGGAGCGACGAGGTCATGAAGCTCGGCGTGAGCGAGACGAGCGTCGAGGTGAGGGGCGTCACCGCCAGCGGGATCGCGATCGCGTCGACCTCGTCGCGGGCGATGGCGCGCAGGATCTCGGGCGGCGACATCGCGATGAACTCGACCTCGCAGCCGGCGTCCCGGGCGGTGGCGCGGAAGAGTTCGACGGCCGTTCCGGTCCACCCGTCGTCCGGCGTGCGCTCGGCGTAGGGGGGGAACTCGCTGACGGCGGCTCGGAGGAAGGTCGGCGACGCTGCACTGCGGGAGTCGGCCGCGTCCCCGGCCGCGTCCCCGGCCGCGTCCCCGGCCGCGTCCTTCGCCGCGTCCCCGGCATTGGCCGCGGAAGTGGTGGGCGGAGGCTCCTCGCGCCCGCTTCCCATCGCCCGGTCCGCGATTCCCGCCGCGCACGTCATGGCGAGGGCGAGAATCAGGGACAGGAGTGCGGTTCGACGCGGCACGCGGCGGAGTGTACCGGGGGCGAGGTTGCCCGCGCCGGGGGCGGCCCCTATCCTCCGCGCCCCTCGCGCCGAGCAAGGGCGGGATGTACGCAACCGAGCAACCGAGCAACCGAGCATCTGAGCACCGAGCAATCCCGCGGAGCGATCCCCGATGCAAGCCACAGGGCGAACCACGGGGTGGGCCACGGGGCCAGTCACGGGGCGAATCACGGAGCAACTCACGGGGCAACCCACGGAGCAGTCATGGCAGTCCGCATCGCAATCAACGGCTTCGGCCGCATCGGCCGCCTCGTCCACCGCATCGCCACCACCCGCGGCGGCTTCGAGATCGTGGGCGTGAACGACCTCGTTCCCGCGGACAACCTCGCCTACCTCCTGAAGTACGACTCGATGCACGGCCGCTTCGCCGCCGACGTCCGGGCCGAGGGCGAGTCGATCGTCGTCAACGGCAAGGCCACCGCGTGCACGGCCGTCAAGGATCCGGCGCAGCTCCCGTGGAAGGCGCAGGGCGTCGACTACGTGCTTGAGTCGACCGGCCTCTTCACCGCCATCGAGGATGCGCGCAAGCACCTCGACGCGGGCGCGAGGCGCGTGCTCATCTCGGCGCCGACCAAGAGCGAGAAGGAGGTTCCGACCTTCGTCTACGGCGTCAACAGCGCGAAGTACGACCCGGCCGTCCACACGATCGCGAGCAACGCGAGCTGCACCACCAACTGCCTCGCGCCGGTCGTGAAGGTGCTGCTCGACCTCTGCGGCATCGAGGAAGGCCTCATGACGACCGTTCACGCGGTGACCGCGACGCAGCCGACGCAGGACGGCCCGTCGAAGAAGGACTGGCGCGGCGGCCGCAACGCCTACATGAACATCATCCCGAGCTCGACCGGCGCCGCGAAGGCGTGCGCGCTCGTCCTGCCCGAGACGAAGGGGAAGCTCACCGGCATGAGCTTCCGGGTACCCACCGCGAACGTGTCGTGCGTCGACCTCACCTTCCGGCCCTCGAAGGCGACGAGCCTCGTCGAGATCAACGCGGCCATGAAGGCCGCGAGCGAAGGCGCCATGAAGGGCGTGCTCGGCTACACCGAGGATGAGGTCGTCTCGAGCGACTTCCTCAGCGATCCGCGGAGCTCGATCTTCGACGCGAAGGCGGGCATCCAGCTCTCCGATCGGTTCTTCAAGATCGTCAGCTGGTACGACAACGAGTTCGGCTACGCCTCGCGCTGCGTCGACATGCTCGCCCTGATGGCGAAGCAGGACGGCAAGCTCGGCTGAGCCGAGTCTTCGGGCGGGTCGCGCGGATTTCGCGTGGGATTTCAGCGGGATTTCGGCGCATCGAAGCCCCGAGCGATCGTGGGGCTCCGGAGGGGACGTGCGGCGCGCGGTGCGCCGCAAGACGCGGATTCCCCACGCCGCACCGAATCCCGGACATGAGTTCCGCGAACGCTGCGCCCGCATGGTGCGGGACCCCGCCGCGGGAGCCGGCCTACCGACCCTGCCTGTGGACCCCGAGACCCGACAGGACTGATCAAGCACGACCGACCGGTGGGCCGCCGACTCCCGGCGCGAGCCGCCCGCAGCAACGAGAACGAAGTGGGCCACGTGATCGAACTCCTCGCGAACCTCCCGTCCCTCACGCTCCTCGCCGAAGCGAAGCCCGTCCTCTTCCCGATCGGGGAGGCGTGGTGGATCTACGCGGCGTTCGTCGCGTTCGTGATCGCGATGCTCGCCCTCGACCTCGGCGTCTTCCACAAGGAGTCGCACGTCGTCTCCTTCAAGGAGGCCGCGGCGTGGAGCGTCGTGTGGGTGATGCTCGCGATGCTCTTCAACCTCGGGTTCTGGTTCTACGCGGGCTGGAAGATCCCGCAGATGGACGCCGCGCTCGTCGCGGCCGCGGGGTACGACGGCGCGCAGCAGGCCGCGAACGCGCTGTCGCTCCAGTTCCTCACGGGCTACATCGTCGAGAAGAGCCTCTCCGTCGACAACATCTTCGTCTTCGTCGTCGTGTTCGGCTACTTCGCGATTCCCCCGCAGTACCAGCACCGGATCCTCTTCTACGGCATCCTCGGCGCGCTGATCTTCCGCGCGATCTTCGTCGGTCTCGGCAGCGTGCTCATGCAGTACGAGTGGGTCGTGATCTTCTTCGGGATCTTCCTCATCGCGACGGGTCTCAAGATGCTCTTCGCGGGCGAGAAGCCGGTCGAGCCCGAGAAGAATCCGGCGATCCGGCTGCTCCGCAAGGTCATGCCCGTCACGAACCGGATGGACGGCGACCGCTTCTTCACGCTCGAGAACGGCCGCCGCGCCGCGACGCCGCTCTTCGTGGCGCTCGTCCTCCTCGAGTTCACCGACATCGTCTTCGCGGTCGACAGCGTTCCCGCGATCTTCGCGCTGACGAACGAGCCGCTGATCGTGTTCACCTCGAACATCTTCGCGATCCTCGGCCTGCGCTCCCTCTACTTCCTGCTCGCGGGCGCGTACGACAAGTTCCACCTCCTGAAGATCGGCCTCGGCATCGTGCTCGTCTTCGTGGGCCTGAAGATGGCCTGGCTGAACGAGATGATGGGCGGGAAGTTCCCGGTGTCGTGGTCGCTCTCGATCATCTGCGGCGTCGTCGGCGCGAGCATGGTCGCCTCGATCGTCTTCCCGAAGAAGCCGGGCGGTGCGGCGAAGCCGTCGTGAGCGGGGGAGGTCCGTCGCGCGCGCGCGACGGCGAAGTAGCATGGCGTCATGCCGCACGCAGCGCTTCTCGCCGTCGCCCTCCTGAACGCCATCTCCGGCTCGTCCGCGCGCGTCGAGCCGCCGAAACCCGCGGCGACCGAGCAGGGCTACACGCTGCGCATCTACGAGATCGGCCGCGAGCTCGACCGCGTCGCGCGCGTCGCCGAGGACGCCACGCCGAACCTCGACCGCCTCGAGGACCGCATCGACTTCAAGGACGTCGAGTCGCTCGTCCCGGCCGGGATCCGCCGCGATCAGATCGCGATCGAGGCGATCGGATTCCTCGACATCGTCGAGCCCGGCAGCTACGAGTTCGAACTCCGCTGCGACGACGGCGGCGTCCTTGAGATCGACGGCACGCGCGTCGTCGTGCACGACGGCGTGCATCCGCCGAGCCCGAAGGAGGGCTCGATCGAGCTCGATCGCGGCCTGCATCCGTTCCGCATCGACCTCTTCCAGAACGGCGGCGGCGCCGCGCTGATCCTCAACTGGAGGAAGCCCGGAAGCGGGCGCTACGAACTCGTGCCGGCCGAGGCGTTCCGCACCGAAGCGGGCGTGACGCGCGTCGTCGCGCCCGGAACGAAGGTCTACAAGGACGGCCGCGAGCACCAGCGCCCCGGCGACGGACTTCCGATCGAGGCCGCGTATCCGCGATTCGCGGTCGAGCCGCTCCGGCCCGAGGGCTTCGCGCCGCGGATCGGCGGCATGGCGTTCCTGCCCGACGGTCGTCTCGTCGTGAGCGACTTCGAGCCGGTCAACAACGGCATCCTCCGCACCGAGACGAACGGGACGCTCCATGTGCTGTCGGGCGTCGTCGTCGGCACGCGCGAGACGGTCAAGGTCGAGAAGCTTCCCGGCGGCTACCACGATCCGTGCGGCGTGGTCGTCGTCGACGGCGACATCTACGTCTCGCATCGCCCGGGCATCGACCGCCTGCGCGATCTCGACAAGGACGGCGTCTTCGAGACGCACGAGGAGTGGGCGCGTCCTTGGGTCGGCGACAACTACCACCACTTCTCCTTCGGCCTGAAGGAGAAGGACCGCTGGATCTACGGATCGCTGTCGACCTCGATCTACTTCGGCAACACGGTCGAGAAGGATGGCGTCGAGGGCAAGCTCGTCGGCCTCAACGGGCCGAATCCGCCGCACCGCGGGACGCTCTACCGGATCAACGTCGACACGAAGGAGATCGAGTTCCTCGCCGGCGGCTTCCGCACGCCGAACGGCGTCGAGGTCACGCCGTCGGGCGACATGTTCGTGACGGACAACCAGGGCGCGTGGATGCCCGCGAGCAAGCTGAACCACGTGAGGCGCGGACGCTTCTACGGCCACTACAACGGACGGCAGAAGTCGCGCGTCTACCCCGAGGGCGGGCACGCGAGCCTCTTCAGCGAGAACCCGCCGTCGCCGCCCGCGGTGTGGCTCCCGCAGAACGAGATCGCGAACTCGCCGACGAATCCGCTCCTGATCCGGGAGGGGCCGTTCCGCGGGCAGCTCTGGCTTGGCGAACTGACGCTCGGCGGCGTCAACCGCGTCTCGCTCGAGGAGGTCGCGGGCGAGATGCAGGGCTGCGCCTATCGCGCGGGCAACGGACTCGAGGGCGGCGTGCAGCGGATCGTCGACGGGCCGGACGGCTGCCTCTACGCGGGCTCGATCGGTTCGGGCGGCAACTGGAACTGGCGCGACCGGCGCTTCGGCCTCGAGCGGCTGCGGCCGACGGGGGCCGATCTCTTCGAGATCGCGCTGGTCACGGCGACGCCCGACGGCATCGTGGTGCGGTTCACGCAACCCGTGCGCGGCGGGGGTGGCGCCGATTCGTGGCTGCGCGACCCGAAGAACTTCGCGCTCCGCCAGTGGCGCTACGAGGCGACCGCGCAGTACGGTGGTCCGAAGATCGACGACGAAGAGGTCGAGATCGTCGAGGCGATTCCATCGATGCGCGGCGACTCGGTCGAACTGCGCGCGCCGGGCATCAAGGCCGGGCGCGTCCTCCACCTCCGCACGAAGCCGGTGTCCGAGGCGGGGGCCGAGATCTGGTCGACCGAGGCGTGGTACACGATGAACGCGAAGCCGACCTCCGAGGCGCCCGCGCGGGCGGCGGACCTCTTCACGCAGCGCTGAAACGCGCGAGGGAATCCTCCATGGACACGCTCATCTTCCTCCTGATCCTTGCCACGCTCGTCGCCATGTGGCGCGACAGACGGCGGCTCGCCGGGGTGCTCTTCGCGCTTTCGCTCGTCGCCGTCTGGATGCTCTTCCGGCACCATGCGACGGACACGCTGCCCATCAACCTCTGAGCGGGAGATCGAACATGACGCTCCTCCGGTTGTGCATCGCCATCACCTGCATCCTCGCCACGTGCGCGGTGCTGCTCGGCGCGCTCTGGGCGCAGTACGGCCTCGGCGAGTTCCCATGTCCGCTCTGCATCATCCAGCGGATGGCGATGATGCTCGCGGCGCTCGGACCCGCGTGGCTCCTGTGCCGGGCCGCGCGCGGACCGGTCGACGCGCACGACTTCGCGCAGTGCTACGCGTGCAGCATCCTCGCCGCGCTCGTCGGAGGCGCCGTGTCGGCGCGGCAGATCCTGCTGCACATCGCCCCCGGCGATCCCGGCTACGGCTCGCCCGTCCTCGGCATGCACCTCTACACGTGGGCGTTCGTCGTCTTCCTCGTGGTCGTCGCCGCGAGCGCCGTCCAGATGCTCTTCCTGCCGAAGCGGGCCGAATCGCACCGCGTCGGGTTCGGCGCCCGCGCCTCGGTGCTGCTTCTCGGCGCGATCGTCGCGGTGAATGCCGTCGCCGTCTTCGTCGAGAGCGGCTTTCACTGGTATCTCCCCGACAACCCGACATCCAACCGCCTGATCGACGAACTTCGCGGCGGGGCGCCGACGAATCCCGAAGGAGCCGAAACGCCATGATCGACACGAAGCGCGCGGAGCGCCGCCAACTCTCGTTCCACTGCACGGGCTGCCTGAAGGAGGACCTCGCGAAGATCGAGGCCTCGCAGCGCGCGGGAACCCTGCGCGCGACGGGCAACTGGACCGCCGGTGAGAACCTCGACCACATCGCCATCATGTGGGAGTTCGCCCTCGACGGTGCGCCGCCGGAGGCGCGCGTCCCGTTCATCATCCGGCTGATCGCGCCGCTTATGAAGCGCAGCATGACGAGCGGGAAGACGCTGCCCGCGGGGTTCAGGATCCCGTCGAGCGCGACGTACATGATGCCGCGGCCCGGCATCGCGTTCGACGAGGCGCTCGCGCGGCTCCGCCGGGTGCTCGACCGGCTCGATCGCGGCGAAGAGATGACGCATCCGAGCCCGGCGTTCGGAAGGATGTCGCACGACGAGTGGATGCGGCTGCACCTCGCGCATGCGCAGCTCCATCTTGGGTTCGTGCATCCTGCGTGAATGCGGGCGCAAGGGAGGGGTGTCCGAAGGC
Source organism: Phycisphaerales bacterium (assembly GCA_044346895.1). GTDB lineage: Bacteria > Planctomycetota > Phycisphaerae > Phycisphaerales > SM1A02 > QWPT01. Next base: position 10,746 of record JBIIYI010000006.1, on the reverse strand, counting down.
CGGACGAAGCCCGCGCCAGAGTGGGGCTGCATCCCGCCGCGCCTTCGTGCACGCCCGGCGCGACCGTGCGACCGGCGGCGCGCTCCTTCGGAGCCTTCGCTACTTCGGAGCCTTCTTCGGCTTCGCGGAAGCCTGCTGCTTCCGCTTCCGGCGCTTCGTCTGCAGCGACTTCGTGCGCTGGTCGGGGATCATCGCGACCATGAGCCGCACGATCTCGCCGCCGTTCGGCTTCGCGTGACGCGCGGCGAAGTCGCGCAGACGGTTCTTCAGCTCGATCAGCTCCTCCATCCCGGCGCGGTCGAGATGCATGATCTTGCCGAAGAGGTAGTGGACGTCGAGCCCCTCGAGGAGGGTCGATCCGCCTTCCATCGCGCGGATCGAGGCCTGGTGCTCGCGCGCATGCAGGCGGAAGAACGCGTCGCTCGCTCGGATCCACTCGCGCGCGCGGTCGAAGTTGTGCACGTCGTAGGGCGGCACATCCATCATCGGACCACGGTCGTAGATCGCGACCGGCCTGCGCGCGCTCGGACGATGTCCGGCGACGACGAGGAAGCCCGCGTCGACCATCGCCTGCAGGTGCGGATAGATGCTCGCGCGCGTGCGGCCCGTCGCCTCGGCGAAGTCCTGCGCCGTCGCCGGGCAGATCGAGCCCGCGACGAGCTCGAGCTCAAACCGGAGCGGGGAACTCATCGCACGCCACTGGGCGTTTCCCCATGCGGACAATGCGACATCCTGCGCGGTGGTTTGATCGGCTTTCCTCATGGCCCAAAAGAAATCTACAGCACGGGTGCGGCGATGGGTGGCGGCAAACGGAATCTCCCGATTCTTCGCAAGTCGAGGTGGTTTCGGAATAAGCACGCTTCCGCGAACCGGCGGCGCTTCGAGCATCGTCGGGACGTGCGGCGTCGCGTGCCGTCAGGTCACGTCGCGTCACGTCGCGTCACGTCGCGTCACGTCGCAAGCCGTCGCGTCACGTCACGCGCCGAGCCGCGTCCTCGCATGCAGTCACGCCTCGGGGAGATCCCATCGGGTGAGCAGCGCCGCGGGAACGGGCGGATACTCGAGATACACGCGGTAGAGGACGAAGTCGCGCTGCTGGTGCCCCAGGGCTTCGAAGACGTCTCGGATCATCTCTCCGTATCGCGCGACCCTCGGGACCTCGAGCGCGAGATCGAGGTCGTCGATCGCGAGCGGGTCGCAGTGCATCGGGAGCTTGACGATCTCGCGAAGTTCCTCTTCCTGCGGCAGCGGCCCCGAAAGCGTTCCGTGCATCGACGCGCGCAGCGTCTCGAGCCCGCGGATCGATCGATGGACGAAGAGGTCGGAGACGATCGACTCGCAGGGAATGCTCACGGCCGTGACGAGTTCGTTCACGGTGTCCGACGGCCGCCGCACGAGATGGAACGCGTTGTCGATGCGCGTGCCGAAGTAGAGGTCCGCGTCGCCGATGCGGCCGATCGGTCCACCCCCGATCTGGACGGAGAGGCGGCCCTCCGCTTCGGTGGATGTCACCGATGCGTGCGGAACCGACGTGTACTTCTCGATCAGGAAGTTGTCGAGATCGGACGGGGTTCTCGCGAACAGCGGACGCCGCAGGGGTTCCTGCGCGCCGGAGCGCACGGACCGGAAGACCGGAAGATTTCCCATCGGGCGAAGCCTTCGCAGCCCGGCGAGACCAGCGACGAGGGAGAGGTCGGCACGCTCGGGGTCGGAAGCGGAGGGCGTGACGAAGTGCGCCACGACGCGCGCGGCCGCCTGCAGCCCGAAGACGCCGGCGGCTCCGCGAAACGCGAGGCGTCGCGGCTGCTCGAGATTCCCGTCGGCGCGAAGCCCGTCGAGCACGAACTCGAGCTCCGCACGCGAGCCGAAATGGCGCTCGACCATCTCGTCGAAGGACTTCGCTGCCGCTCGGAACTCCTCAAGTTGCGCCGCGGGCGCCTTCATGCGCTCGAACGCTCGCAGGAAGATGTCGACCCCTTCCGGTCCGGGGACCATGGGAACCGCGTCGAGGCAGTCGTCCGCGAGGAGGATGCGTGCGAACTTCCAGGTAAGGTTCTTGTTGAGCTTGAGCCGCCGCGCGACTTCCTGCGGCTTGAGCGGATCGACGTCGACGGATCGCGCGAGAGAACCGACGGCCGCTCGGATCGCGCGGATCGCAGTCTCGCAATCGGTGCGGAACGATGCGCCCGCGTCGCGCGTGCCTTCCGACGATTTGCCTTGAAGGGACGTCGAGAGAGGTGCGGCGCCGGCTCGGGCATGCAACCTCTTCCGCAGTCCGTTCGAGCGTCGTTGGGGCTGGCGCTGGGGCATGGATTCGATTCTCTCCGAACGCTCGCCGCGCGGGTGGGAGAGGGAGTCGGCTTCCATGGCGACAACATACTCTTCCGTTTTTCCCTAGGGAAGTTTGCAGGGAAGATTTTTCGAAGTAGTCTGCCCCCGGTGGGCGGTGCGCATTCCCCGGCGCAGGCGCTTTCCGTCGCGGGTGTGCCTCGGCCGAAGCGCTGCTTCGCCGTGGCAGTCGCCGCGGCAGTTGTCGTGGCAGTTGTCGTGGCACGCCTCGGGGATTCAGCCCGCTTCGTCCGCGGGCAACGTCATCCGAGTTCAAGCAGTCGAAACACCCAGAGAGAACCCATGCGCACTTCACGTCTCCTCACCGTCGGCGCCTTCCTTTCCGCAAGCATCACCGCCGCGGCACTCGCGGATGGAACCTGGGAGATCATGGCGGTCGCCGACGGCGTCTCGCCCGCGAACCTTCCCGGCATCAAGGGCGCCGTGTGGGTTCCCAACCAGTTCAACAATCCGGTCATCGATTCGGACGGCGTTGTGACGTTCCGCGGCCAGCTCGCTGGCCCCGGCATCACGGCGACCGGCGCGACCGCGAATCACGTCGCGCTCGTGCGGGGCGTCCCTGGCGCGTGGACCATCGTGGCCCGCAACAACTCGGGCGTGCCGGGCAACACGCCCGTCGATGCGGTGTTCTCGCGCACCGCAAGCCCCAACAACTCGATCGTCTCGGCGAACAACATCACGGGTAGCGGCGGCGTCGTCGTGTCGGGCTTCATGACCGGCCCCGGCATCACCACCGGCACCAACGACACGGCGACCTGGTTCGTGCCGCCGTCGGGCGCTCCGTTCATGCTGGTGCAGGGCCGCGATCTCTGCCCGGGCACGGCTGGTGCCCAGCTTCCCGCGAACATGACGATCTCGTCCGGTCTGCGCATGAATGATGCGGGCGAGTTCATCGCGACGCAGACGCTGACCGGTGGCGACACGGTGACCGCCAACAACTCCGCGCTCGTGCTCTTCCGCAACGGCCCCGACCAGCTCATCATGCGCAAGGGTGACGCGGCTCCCGGGTTCCCCGGCCTCACGGCGACCCCGAGTTCGTTCAGCCTGTTCCTCAACGGATCGAACATGGTCTTCCCGGCCACGCTCGTCGGCACGGGCGTCACCACCGCGAACGACGCCGTCTACTACACCAACATCGGCGCATCGGGCGGCCTGCGCGCCTGGGCGCGCGAGGGCGACGCGATCCCGGGTCTCGAGGGGCTCACCTTCGCGAACACCTCCTCGATCTCCTTCGGCCAGCGGCCGATCGGCGCCGACGGAACGATCACCTTCATCGCCACCCTCGGCGGATCCGCCACATCGCTCGACAACACGGCGGTGATGACGGAGAACAACGGGACCTTCTCGATCCTCATCCGCAAGGGCGACGCCATCCCGGGCATCACCGATTCGGCCGACCCGAACTTCAGCGGCAAGGTCTTCTCCTCCCCGAACAGCACCGGCAACGTTCGAGCCTCGAACGGCCTGTACGCGTTCGAAGGCATCTTCATGAACTCGGACGGCACCTCGATCTCGTCGCCCGCGCCGAGCACGTTCGTCGGTGCCCGCAAGCCGGACGGCACGCTCGTCACCATCTGCCGACAGTCCGATCCGGTTCCGGGTCTCAAGGGGTGGGCCTTCAACGGCCTCAACGGCAGCACGAGCATCTGCGCCAGCGCCAACGGAGTCGTGGTGTTCAACGCGAACATCTCGAACGCCGCAACCAGCGAGAGCGGCACCGCGACCATGGCGTGGGACGCGGCGGGCGGCCTGCGCATGCTGGCGAAGACCGGTGACACCACCTTCACCGGCACGCCGTGCAACCAGCTCACGCTGATCGGGTCGACCGGAAACAACGGCAACGGATCGGGCACGGGCTTCACCGACAACGGCTGGCTCACCCTCCGCGCGGGCGACTCGGCCGCGGGCCTCTACGCGATCGCGCGCATCCGCGTCGAACCGCCCGCGAACAACTGCCCCGCGGATTTGAACGACGACGGATCGGTCGGCGCAGACGACCTTGCGCAGCTCCTCTCCGCGTGGGGCACCCCGGGCGTCGACCTCGATGGCGATGGCGACACCGGCGCATCCGACCTCGCGATCCTGCTCTCCGCCTGGGGCGACTGCTGATCGACCAGTTTCCTGGCGTCGCGTCCGTTGCGCGGCGCCGCATCTCGCGGAGACACGCTTGACGGCGTGTCTCCGCATTTCCGACCCGCACTTTCGCAACGATCACCCGGAGCCCTCCACGTGCATCGACCGCTGCTCGCGCTGTCCCTTCTCGCCGCTGCCGCCGCTCTCACCCTGTCGGTGGAGTCAGACGCAGGGGAGATCCACTTCCTCGGTCCCGTTCCCTACTCGTACGTCGTCGATCTCAGCAGTGATGGCACGTACGCGGTCGGTTACGACCAGGGCAAGGTGTGGTTCTGGACGAAGGACAGCTGGGTCGTCTTCGTCGAGGGCGCGCTCCCTCCCGGCAACGGCGTGGGTGGGCAGCCGAACATCACCGCGGACGGTCGGCAGATGACGTGCAGCACCCTGCAGGGCAAGCCGCTCAAGGCGGAGGCGACCATCTTCGACATCGAGAACCTGACGTTCCTCGAGTCGATGGGGGCGATCGGCCCGAACTGCGACATCGAGCGCTCCGGTCCGTGGGGCATGTCGCGCGATGGACGCTTCGTCTGCGGCCTCAACTGGAACAGTTGCTCTGAGGCGCGTGGATTCGTGCACGACCGCGAGACGGATCAGGAGCGCCGCATGCTCTCGAGCTACTTCTACAAGCCGACGCGGGCGAACGCGATCAGCGACGACGGCGCGGTCGTCGCCGGCTGGGCCGACGACTACGTCGGCTGGCGGCAGGGCTCGGTGTGGATCCGCAACGCCGCCGGCGACTACACGCAGACGCTCATCTACCGGGGCGTGGCCACGGCGAAGGTGAGCGAGGCATCGGTCGTGAGCGGCAACGGCCAGTGGGTCTTCGGTCGCGGGCGCGAGAGCTTCGACGGCGGTGCTCCGTACCGCTGGAGCGTCGCCACCGGATATCAGGCGATGATTCCCGCACCCTCGGGGCTGGGCGCAGTGGCCGATTCCAACGTGGATGGGTCGATGGCGCTCGTCGTCTTCGGGATGTCGACCTATCTCTGGTTCGCGGATCGCGGCTACGTTCCACTCGCGCAGTGGGCGGCGGAGAACGGGTTCAAGCTGCCGACGAACTGGGCCTACTACGGTCTGACGATGACGGATGACGGCCGCTTCATCGGTGGTTCGGCGATGCGGGACGATGGCGTGCCGTCGCCCTTCGTACTGGACCTGACGCCTTCGGCGCCCGCGTGCCCGGCGGACTTCGACGACAACGGTGAAGTCGGCGCCGCGGATCTCTCGCTCCTGCTCGCCGCGTGGGATACGGCCGACCCGACCATCGACCTCGATGGCGACGGCGTGATCGGCGCCGCGGATCTCTCGCTGCTGCTCGCGGCCTGGGGCGCGTGCCCGTGATGCACGCGGACGTCTCGCGGTTGGCGCTGGCAGCGGGGCTCTCCGTCGCCTGCTCCGCCTGGGCGGGCGGCAAGGAAGGAAGCCTCGCGCTGATCGCCGGGAGCTACGCGACCGGTGTCAGCGACGATGGCACCGTGGTGGTCCTCAACGATGCGGTCCAGTATTGGTACTGGACGGAGGCGACCGGGCACGTGCCGATCGGCGGCATCGCGCCGGGCTATCAGGGCGCCGGAGGTTCCGGCGACATCTCGGCCGACGGCTCGCGCATCGGCTTCACCAAGATCAATCCGAAGACGGGAAAGACCGAGGGCGCGATCCATGAGATCGCCACCGGCGCGTCCATGTTCATCGGGAGTTTCGGAGCGTCCTGCGATATCGGCGCCACCAGCGTCTGGGGCATGTCCGGCGACGGGACGCGCGTCGTGGGACTCGGCCAGCAGGCGACCTGCTCGGCCATCGGCTACGTCTGGAGCGCGGCAACCGGGCTCGTGAGCCTGCCGTCCGCCTTCTTCTACCAGCCCAATCGCGCGAACGGCTGCAGCTTCGACGGATCCACGGTGGTCGGCTGGCAGTCGAACTACGTCGGCGAATGGCTCGGCTGCATCTGGCGCAACGGCGTGCAGACGATCATCAGCGGCCCCGGAAATCTCCGCGTCGGAGAGGCCAATGCGTGCTCCGCCGACGGACAGTGGGTCGTGGGCCTCGGTCGATCAACCGAGGATCCCGCGTGGAGGTGGCGTCAGTCGACCGGCTACGCGGCGCTCCCGCTTTCGCCAATCGCCGGCTATCGCGCCTACGCGGTGGATGTGAGCGACGACGGCTCGCGCGTCGCGATGTTCTTCCGGGCCGGGCCGCCGGCCTTGAGCGGCGAGGGCTATCTCTGGATCGACGGCGCGCTGCACGAACTCGAGGAGTATGCGCGCTCGCAGGGCGTCGACGTGCCGCCGGACGTGCGGCTGTCGCTGCCGCTCGCGATGTCGGGCGATGGCTACACGATCGTCGGCTCGGGGCGCACCTCGTTCGGCAATCGCATCTTCGTCCTCAACCTTCCGCGGCCCGCGTCCGCGTGCCCGACCGACGTCGATGGCAACGGCGAGACGGGCGCTCCCGATCTCTCGCTGCTTCTCGCGGCGTGGGGGACGTCGTCGACGTCGTCCGATGTCGATGGAGACGGCCAGGTCGGCGCCGCCGACCTCTCGCTGCTTCTCGCGGCGTGGGGCGCGTGTCCCTGAACGGCAGCGGGTCGCAGCCACCCCCGGCGGGGAATACATCGAGAGGGGACGAGGCGGGGAACGCGTGTTGAGACGATGCGCGAACGCGCCGCGTCGAAGCAACGCGCTGAGTCGATGCATGAAGACCCGCGTCGAAGCAACGCGTTGAGACAACGCATGGCTCCGACGCGGGAAGATCCGGCGAAGGATGGAACGGTCGACCGCGGGGCGTCAGCGTCCGCGCGGGCGTCCGGTCCACTGGCCGCGGCGGGCTCCGGGGCCGCCGGTCGGTGCGGGCTTCATCGATGCGCGCGGTTCGCTCGCAGGGCGGTCGGAGCGGTCGCCCTCGGCGCGCGTGTCGCGCGCGAGGGGATGGGCATGCGGCTGTTGCGGTCCGCGGCCATGCGACGGGTGACCCTTCGATCCACCCGACTTCGTTCCGTGCGGCCCCGATCCACCCGGCTTCGATCCACCCGACTTCGTTCCATGCGGCTTCGATCCATGCCCCTGCGACCGATCCTGCCGCTCACGCGACTGCGGATCCCGCGCCTCTCGCGCAGGCTTCGGCTCGGTCCGCTGAGACGACTGCGCATGCGGCTTCTGCGGAGGATTCTGGTGCGGCATCGTGCGGCTCTCGCGCGCCTCGCGATGCTCGCCACGCGGCTTGCCACTTGACTCCGCTGGCATCGAGCCACTCGATCGAGTGCGCGAACCCTCGCGTGAACCCTCGCGTGAACCCTCGCGTGAACCCTCGCGTGAAGCACCGCGACCGCGCTCCTCGCGAACGTCCCGACGCTGCCCCGCAGGGTCGGCGGCCTGCGCGGGTGCCGACTTCGCGGCGACCTCGTCCGACTTCGGCACGCCGTCGGGCACGCGCTGGCGCGGGATCTCGAACTTGATGAGCCGTTCGACCTGCTTCAGGAGGTCGCGCTCCTCGGTGTCGCAGAACGCGATCGCGTGGCCGGACTTCCCGGCGCGCGCGGTGCGGCCGATGCGATGGACGTACGCCTCGGGCTCCATGGGCAGGTCGTAGTTCACGACGTGCGTCACGTCGTCGATGTCGAGGCCGCGTGCGGCGACATCGGTCGCGACGAGGACGGGCGAACGGCCGCTCCGGAACGCGTCGAGCGCGCGCACGCGCTGGTTCTGCGCCTTGTTGCCGTGGATCGCCTCGGAGCCGATGCCCGCGGCCTTCAGCTTGCGCGCAAGCCGATCGGCTCCGTGCTTCGTCTTCGTGAAGACGACCGCGCGCTCCATCCCGAGCGTTTGGAAGAGGTGGATCAGGAGCTGGGTCTTCTGCGCCTTGAGGACGAAGTAGAGCTGCTGATCGATGCGATCGACCGCGGACGAGACCGGAGTGACCGTCACCGTCACCGGATTGCGCAGCAGCGCGTCGGCGAGATGCCGGATCTCCTTCGGCATCGTGGCCGAGTAGAGCATCGTCTGGCGCTCGCGCGGAAGGAGCGCGGAGATCCTGCGGATCGGCTCGATGAAGCCCATGTCGAGCATGCGGTCGGCCTCGTCGAGGACGAAGAACTCGATCTCGGCGAGGCTGACGAGCTTCTGCTGGAGGAGATCGATCAGGCGGCCCGGCGTGGCGACGAGGATGTCGATGCCCTGCTGGATCGCGCGGACCTGCGGGCCCTGACCGACGCCGCCGAAGATGACGGCGAAGCGCACGGGCGTGTGGCGACCGTACGCGGCGAAGCTCTCCGCGATCTGCGCCGCGAGTTCGCGCGTCGGCGCGAGGACGAGCGCCTTCGGCTTGCGACCGACCGGAAGCTTGTGACCCGTGCGGAGCTCGGTGACGAGCCGCTGGATGATCGGCAGCGCGAACGCGGCGGTCTTGCCGGTGCCGGTCTGCGCGATGCCGAGCACGTCGCGCTTCGCGAGTGCGGGCGGAATCGACTGCGCCTGGATGGGCGTCGGTCGCTCGTAGCCGTCGGCGCGCAGCGCCTCGAGGATCGCAGGGATCAGCGCGAGATCGTCGAAGGTGGTGGTGGAAGCCGGGGCGGGGGCGGCGGTGGGAGCGGGGGAGGCGGCTGCGGCCGCCTTCGAGGGAGCCTGATGGGCGGAAACGGTCACGAAAAACCTTTCGACCGCGGTCTGGACCGCGGAACTGTCGTTCGGGCGCAATCGCGTGCGTACGGCGTGGCCGGCGGACGGGATCAAGCCAAGTGGCGCATGCCGAGCGCGGATGGGGGCCGTGTAGCCCGTGTTTCCGAGGTCATCTGGCATGCTGCCGGCTGATTCCCAGTCTTGCTGTCGGACGTCCTGTCCGACCTGAGGTCACCGGCGGGAGAAGTCGAAGCATAGCAGAAGAGCGTCTGGGAGTCCGGTTTCTTTCCGTGCGCCGATATTCTCTCGCCGGGAGTCCCGTCGCATGAAGCCAGCGGACAAGTTCGCGCCGTATGACCGAAGCCGATTTCTCGCGGGCGTCGCAGCCGGAGACCGCGCGCTCGCGGAGAGGTTGTGCGATCTCCTCGAGGCGGCCTTCGAGGCGAAGGATATCGCGATCTACGCGGGCTTCCCGATCGTGGTGCGCGACATGGAGTGGATCGCGGGGTTCGCGATGCGCAAGTCGGGGCCGGTCGCGTACTGCTGCTCGCCCGCGACGCTCGCCGCGATGGGCGACGAACTCAAGCCATACATGTCGGGCAAGTCGTGCATCGCCGTCAAGGCCCGGAAGGGCGAGCGCATCGACGACGTGCTCGAACTCGTCGGTCGCGCGTTTCTCGCGGCATCGCGCACGGGCGGCATGATCTCGAAGACGGACGCGCGCAAGCGCGAACGCGCACGACGGGCGGGGGCGAACTCGAGTTCCGTCACGAAGTCCGCCTCGAAGTCCGGTTCGAAGTCGGTCGCGAAGTCCGCCTCGAAGTCCGCCTCGAAGTCCGCCTCGAAGTCGGTCGCGAAGTCCGCATCGAAATCCGCCGCGAAGCCCCGCGACGCAGGGACGCGCCGGAAGCGCCCCTGAGGACGTCGCCCCCGGACGCTCGCTCAGGTGCACCCCGCGCGACCCCGTCCGGGGCAATGCGGGTCATTGCTTCCGACCGACGCCGCACGATCCGCCCACGCAGGTTCCGCCGCCGACGGTTCCGGACGTCCGGTTCCACGGCATCTTCTCGAGGAGGATCGAGAAACTGCAGCTTCCGGAGACGCCCGCGTGGATCATCCCGATGCCGAGCAGGGCGGGAACGATCAGGAATGCCGGATGGACGAACGCTCCGAGCGCGACGGTGGCGAGGATCATGATTCCCGCGAAGGCCTGCGTCTGCTGCATCACGCCCATCCGGGGGCGTGCCGCGTCGACCACGGTCGGCAGGCCCGCCTTCTTCCACGCGTCGATGCCGCCCTGCATGCTGACGATCTCGATGCCGCGTGCGGGAAGCGCCGCGCAGCGCGTCGCCGCGTCGAGCGAACGCCGGCCGCCACGACAGTGAAGGACGACGCGCGCGGCGCCGAGCGCAGCGACCTGCTGCGCGTCGAGGCGCGACAGCGGCAGAAGCTTCGAGCCCGCGATGCGCTCGCGGGCGTGCTCGTCCGGCTCACGGCAGTCGACGAGCACCGTGCCGGGCTCGGACAGCAGGCGCTGGCACGACGGCGCGTCGAACTCGCGCACCGCATCGCTTCGATCGCGGGCGACGTCATCCTGCCCGGCGATCGTGGCGGCTGGAGTCGCGCGGGTCGGGGTCGTGGAGGGCATGGCGGT